>SCPW01000284.1 GCA_004298605.1 Gallionella sp. | reverse complement strand
TGCTGGGTATGGTGGATGGCGTGCTGCTGCTGGTAGATGCGGTCGAAGGCCCGATGCCGCAAACCCGTTTTGTGACCAAGAAAGCACTGGCTCTCGGCCTGCGCCCGATCGTGGTAATCAACAAGGTGGACCGTGACGGTGCGCGCTGTGACTGGGTGATCAACCAGACTTTCGACTTGTTCGATAAGCTCGGCGCGACCGAAGAGCAACTGGATTTTCCGGTGGTGTATGCCTCTGCCTTGAACGGCTATGCCACGCTGGATTTGGCCAAGCCCAGCACGGATATGCGCCCGCTGTTTGACGCGGTAATCAAGAATGTTCCTGCGCCGGAAACCGATGTGGATGCGCCCTTGCAATTGCAGATTTCCGCGCTGGATTATTCCAGTTTCGTCGGACGTATCGGCGTGGGTCGCGTGCGTCGCGGCACCATCAAACCCGGCCAGGATGTGATGGTATTGAACGGCGACAAAGCGGCGAAGCGCGCGCGCGTCAATCAAGTGCTCGGCTTTCGCGGCATCGAGCGCGTGCTGCTGGACGAGGCGGGCGCGGGCGACATCGTGCTGGTTAACGGCATTGATGAAATCGGTATCGGCGTGACCTTGGCGGACGTAAATAAACCGGAAGCCTTGCCGATGCCCAAGGTGGATGAACCGACCTTGACGATGAATCTGATGGTGAACACCTCGCCGCTGGCGGGGCAGGAAGGCAAGTTCGTCACCAGCCGCCAGATCCGCGACCGCTTGAATAAAGAGTTGCTGGTGAACGTGGCGTTGCGCGTCGATGAAACCGACGAGACCGACGTATTTTTGTTGGCCGGACGCGGCGAATTGCACCTGACTATTTTGCTGGAAAACATGCGCCGCGAAGGCTTTGAAATGGCCGTGGGCAAACCGCGCGTGGTGTACCGCGAAATCAACGGCGAGAAGTGCGAGCCTTTCGAAGTGCTGACCGTGGATGTGGAAGATGCCAACCAGGGTGCGGTGATGGAAGAGTTGGGTCGCCGCCGTGGCGATTTGCAGGACATGCAGCCGGACGGACATGGCCGCGTGCGTCTGGAATACCGCATCCCCGCGCGCGGATTAATCGGCTTTCAATCCGAGTTCATGACCCTGACACGCGGCACCGGCATCATGGCGCACGTGTTCGACGATTACGCTCCGGTCAAGGCCGATATGCCGGGTCGCCGCAACGGCGTACTGATCTCGCAGGACAATGGCGAAGCGGTGGCTTATGCGTTGTGGAAGCTGGAAGACCGCGGCCGCATGTTCGTGTCGCCCGGCGACAAGCTGTACGAAGGCATGATTATCGGCATCCACAGCCGCGACAACGATCTGGTCGTCAACCCGATCAAGGGCAAGCAACTGACCAACGTGCGCGCTTCCGGCACCGATGAAGCGGTGCGTTTGACCCCGCCGGTCCGTTTGACACTGGAATCTGCGGTCGAATTTATCGACGATGATGAGCTGGTGGAAATCACGCCGCAGTCGGTGCGGATGCGTAAACGTTACCTGACGGAAAACGAGCGCAAGCGTATGGCCAGAGGGTTGTAATTTACTGGTATTCCGGCGCATTTTGGAATAACTTGTAGGGGCGCGATTTATCGCGCCCTTTTTCTCACGCGTGTATAAATCAGGGCGCGATGAATCGCGCCCCTACGATATTCACCATGCCGGAAATCATTCATATCGTTTTGCTGCTGTGCATCCTGATCGCCTTGCTGTGGCTGATATTCCGGGTGACCACGGTTGCGCGCGAACAAGCCGCACAGCCGGAAATACTGGCGCGCGCGCTCGAAGAAAAACATCGCCTGATGCTGGGCGATTTGCATGATGGTTTGAATAAGCAAGGCGACCGCATGGCGCAAGTCACGCTGGATAGTTCGGAGCGGTTGCGCAAGGCGATGCAAGGCTTGCAACTGGGGCAACATGAAGGCCTTTCCGCCACCCGCGAAGAAATATTGAAACAGCTTGCCATGCAGGGGCGCGCCGATCAAGAGCTGATCCAGTCCACCATGAAGCGCAATACCGAGATGTTGACGCAGGCCATCGAAGGGCTGACAAAATCCACCGATGCGCGGCTGGAGCAGATTTCCGGCAAAGTCGCCGAACGGCTGGACGAGGGCTTCAAAAAAACCAATGAAACCTTCACCAACGTGATGGCGCGGCTGGCCACGATAGACGAGGCGCAGAAGAAGATCGACGGCCTCACCACCAACATGGTCAGCCTGCAACACCTGCTGGGCGACAAGCGTTCGCGCGGCGCGTTCGGCGAGGTGCAACTGGAAGGGCTGGTGCGCAACATCCTGCCGCCCGACGCGTATGCGTTCCAGGAAAAACTGTCCAACGGCAACCGCGTGGACTGCCTGTTGATCCTGCCGCCACCCACCGGCAAGGTTCCGGTGGATGCCAAATTTCCGCTGGAAAATTATCACCGCATGCTGGATCAGGATTTGCCGGAATCCGACAAGCTCGCGGCGCGCAGACAGTTCAAGCTGGACATCAAGAAACACATCGATGACATCGGCCAGAAATACCTGATCCGCAACGAGACCTCGGATGGCGCGGTGATGTTCGTGCCCGCCGAAGCGGTGTTTGCCGAAATCCATGCCTACCATGCCGATCTGGTCGAATACGCGATGCACCAACATGTCTGGATCGTTTCGCCGACCACGCTGATGGCGGTGTTGAACACCGCGCGCGCGGTGATGAAGGACGTGCAGATGCGCGAACAGGTACACATTATCCAGAGCGAGCTGGGCAAGCTCAGCACCGATTTCCGCCGCTTTGACGAGCGCATGAAACGGCTCGCCGACAACATCCGCAAAGCGAACGAAGAGGCCGGGCAGGTGGAAATTTCCAGCCGGAAAATCAGCGAGCATTTCGCCAAAATCGAAGCGGTGGATGTTCTGGAAGATATGGGCAAAGTGGGGTAGGCGGCGTGGTCTCGGGTATAATCCTGCCGGTTTATTTGATAACGACAAAGGGAAAGCCATGAAAAAAACCATCATGTATGTTGCATTGTCAGCCGCGCTGCTGGGCATGACCGCGGCGCAGGCAGGTGAATTTGACGGCAGTTGGGCCGGCGGAAAAATTGGTTCCAACCGTTCCGATGTGACCGCGCTGGACACCAAGAGCGCGACTACTTACGGTTTGGAGGGCGGGCATAACTGGAATAGGGGCAGTTTCCTGCTGGGCGTAGACGGCTTCGTTGATTGGAACGATAAAAAAACCCATAACCCGGGCGCCACAAATTATGGCAGCGATGCCTACGGCCTGGACGCCAAGCTGGGTCTGCCTTCCGGGAAATGGTTGCCTTACGCCAAGCTGGGCTACGCGCGCACCGAGAGTAACGGTTTGGCCGTCGAAATTAAGGATGAAGATGTCCATCTCGGTTTGGGCGTGGAATACAAGTTTTCCCCCAACTGGAGTATCGCGGGAGAATACACGGAAGCCAGCGCCAGAACGGCTGCCCAGAAACTGAATAACCGCAACTTGACGATCGGGCTGAATTATTACTTTGGCAAACAGGCAGTTGCGCCTGCCGTGGTTGCGGTAGCGCCTGCCGTAACCAGGGAAGAACCTGTACCCGCACCGGCGCCTGCGGCTGCACCGATGCCCGCGCCCGCGCCTGCGGTTGCACCGGCGCCCGCATCCGCACCCAAAGAAACCTGGAAGACTCTGCTGGAAGAGAAGCCGGTGACTATCAATGGCGTCCACTTCGATTTTGATTCGGCAAAGTTGCGCCCAACGGCCGATCAAATATTATCTGAAGTTGTCGAATTCACCGCAGCCTACAAAGATGCACAGCTTGATATTTCCGGGCATACCTGCAGCATCGGCACGGACAAATATAACCAGAATCTGTCCGAAAGACGCGCCGAATCAGTAAAAGCATATTTGGTAAAAAAAGGGGTTGCCGCGAGCCGCATTATTACCAAGGGTTATGGTGAAGAGAAGCCTTTAGCGGACAACAAAACTGCCGAAGGGCGAGCCAAGAACCGCCGCGTGGAAATCCGCTCCACGATCAAGGAAGAAAAGAAAGTACGCGTGACGCAATAACGCTTGTTGCGCATCCTCAATTAATTTTCCTCGAGCACAACAATGAAACTGGCAATCGCACAAATCAACCCCGTGTTGGGCGATCTGGCGGGGAATGCCGCCAAGATTTTGCATTGCGCCGAACAGGCCAAACAACAGGGCGCGCAACTCTTGTTGACCCCCGAGCTCGGCCTGTGCGGTTACCCGCCGGAAGATTTGCTGCTGCGTGACGGGTTTTACCGGGTCTGCGCGCAGGCGTTGGACGAACTCGCCGGGAAAATATCGGGCATCGCGGTGATCGTGGGGCACCCGCAGGAATTGGGCGGGAAACGCTACAACGCGGCCTCGCTGCTCCGGGATGGTGCAGTTACCGCGACTTATCTCAAGCATGAGTTGCCAAATTACTCGGTGTTTGATGAAGAACGTTATTTCGATCACGGCAGCGAACCTTGCGTGTTTGAAATGGAAGGCATCCGCTTTGCCATCAATATCTGCGCGGATGTTTGGGAATCCAATGCGGCCCGCCAAGCGCGCGATGCCGGTGCGCAGGTGCTCCTGGTGCTGAACGCCTCACCCTACGCCATGCATAAACAGGGGGCGCGTTATCGCGCTATCCGGGAACGGATTGCGGAAACCGGCATGGCGGTGGTTTACGCCAACATGGTGGGCGGCCAGGACGAACTGGTTTTCGATGGCGGCTCGTTCGCCATGGATCCGCATGGCAACCTGACGGCGCAGGGCGGACGTTTTGAAGACGCTTTGCTGATGTTGGAAATTGGGGGTAATTTGCGCCCGGTCGGGGAAAAGGCTGCGGCATTGGACGAAGAAGCCGGCGCCTATCGAGCCTTATGCCTCGGCGTGCGGGATTACATCACCAAGAACCATTTTCCGGGCGTATTGCTGGGCTTGTCCGGCGGCATAGACTCCGCATTGACCCTGGCGATAGCGGCCGATGCGCTGGGCGCGGATAAAGTCCACGCGGTGATGATGCCATCGTCCTACACCGCGCAAATCAGCCTGGATGACTCGCGCGAAATGGTGAAAATTCTCGGTGTGCGCTACGACGAATTTTCCATCGAGCCAATGTTCCAGAGTTATCTGGCCGCGCTGGATCCCGCTTTCTCCGGGCGCGCCGCCGATACCACCGAAGAAAATTTGCAGGCGCGCATACGCGGCACCTTGCTGATGGCTTTATCCAACAAATTCGGCTCGCTGGTGCTGACCACCGGCAACAAGTCCGAAATGACCGTGGGTTATGCCACGCTGTACGGCGACATGGCGGGCGGCTTCGCGGTGTTGAAGGATGCCAGCAAAACGCTGGTGTATCGCCTGGCGCGTTACCGGAACACGCTGGGGCGGGTGATCCCGGAACGCATCATCACGCGCCCGCCGAGCGCCGAATTGCGCGCGGATCAGACCGATCAGGACAGCTTGCCGCCCTACGATGCGCTGGATGCCATCATGGAATGCTACGTGGAAAACAACCTGGCGATCCCCGAAATCATCGCTCGCGGCTACGCGGAAACAGATGTGCGCCGGGTGGTGCATCTGATACGCGTCAGCGAATACAAACGCCGCCAATCTGCGGTGGGCATCCGCATCACCGAACGCAGTTATGGCAAGGACTGGCGGTATCCGATCACGGTGCGTTATCAGGACGGGTTTTAGCGCATCACAATTGCTGGCTGCCCACCCAAAAGTGCCAGGTCAAAGTAATAGAACAACCGCCTGCCAGCGCCCGGATTTATTTCTTCGGGCACGCCGTTCCTAATCTGATTCCATTTAACGGTGAGGTTTGCTACAATGCGCCGCGTTTTGAGATGGGCTTCGAGCCCGTTTTTTATTTGTGGGTCGCAATTATGGATGTGGTAAAGCTGGTCGAGACAACGGTAAATGGCCTGGGCTATGAGTTAGTCGATTTCGAACGCTCTGGGCGCGGTATGTTGCGCGTGTTTATCGATAAGCCAGAGGGCATTTCGGTGGATGATTGCCAGGCGGTGAGCAACCAGTTGACGCGGTTGTTTCTGGTCGAGAACGTCGATTACGACCGCCTCGAAGTTTCGTCGCCGGGGTTGGACAGGCCGTTGAAAAAAGAGGCTGATTTTGTGCGCTTCGCGGGCGTGAAAGCGCAGCTTAAATTGCGCGTGCCGCTGGCGGGACGCAAAAATTTTGTCGGCGTGATAGGCGCAGTGAGCGATGGGGTGTTGCAGTTGGATGTGGACGGCAGCCAGGTGGCAATCGAACTGTCGAATTTGGATAAGGCGCGTTTAGTGCCGACTTTTTAGTTTTTAGCGCCCGCCGCGGACAGGCGGGTAATTAGCCGGAGAATGGTATGAGTCGAGAAGTTTTGTTGTTGGTGGATGCCCTGTCGCGCGAAAAGAGCGTGGACAAGGAAATCGTGTTCGGCGCGCTGGAGTCCGCATTGGCTTCCGCGACCAAAAAACGTTTTGCGGACGAGGCCGATGTGCGCGTGGCGATAGACCGCAACACCGGCGAATACGAATCTTTCCGCCGCTGGGAAGTGATGGACGACGAAACTTTCGAGACGCCGGATATGCATATCAAGCTGGAAGAAGCGCAGAAGCGCAAGGCCGATATCGGGATCGGGGAATTCGTCGAAGAGCCGCTGGAATCCATCGATTTCGGGCGTATCGGGGCGCAGGCCGCGAAACAGGTCATTTTCCAGAAGATCCGCGATGCGGAGCGCGAGCAAATACTGAGCGACTTCATGAACCGCAAAGAGCATCTGGTTTCCGGCACGGTCAAGCGGATCGAGCGCGGCAACGCGATTATCGAGTTCGGCAAGATCGAGGCATTGTTGCCGCGCGAACAAATGATCCCCAAAGAAAATTTGCGCGTCGGCGACCGCGCCAAGGCGCACCTGCTGCGCGTGGACCGCAACGCGCGCGGCCCGCAGGTGATTTTGTCGCGCACTTCACCCGAATTGCTGATCAAACTGTTTGAGCTGGAAGTGCCGGAGATCGAAGAAAAGCTGCTGGAAATCGTCAGCGCCGCGCGCGACCCCGGTTCGCGCGCCAAGATTGCGGTGCAATCGCACGACCCGCGCATTGACCCCATCGGCACCTGCGTCGGAATGCGCGGTTCCCGCGTGCAGGGCGTAACAAACGAACTCGCCGGCGAGCGTGTGGATATTATTCTCTGGTCGGAAGACCCGGCCACTTATGTCATCAACGCGCTGGCTCCCGCCGAAGTGAACAGCATTGTCGTGGATGAAGAGCAGCACAGCATGGATGTGGTCGTCGAAGAGGAAAACCTGGCGCAGGCGATCGGGCGCGGAGGCCAGAACGTGCGCCTGGCCAGCGAGTTGACGGGCTGGGAACTCAATATCATGACCGTCGAGCAGTCCAGCGAAAAACATAACGAAGAGTTTTCCAAAATACGCGCGGTGTTCATGGAAAAGCTGGATGTGGACGAAGAGGTCGCCGATATTCTGGTGCAGGAAGGCTTCAATACGCTGGAAGAAGTGGCCTATGTGCCGCTGGAAGAAATGCTGGAAATCGAGCCGTTCGATGAAGCGACCGTGAATGAGTTGCGCAGCCGCGCGCGCAATGTCTTGCTGACGGCGGCGATTGTCAACGAAGAGCAGGTGGAACACGGTATCGAGGATTTGCTCAAACTGGACGGCATGGACGAACAAACCGCGCGCGCCCTGGTGGCCAAGGGCGTCGCGACGCAAGATCAATTGGCCGATCTGGATGCGGATGAATTGGTGGAGATTTCCGGTATGGATAGCGAGCGCGCCAACACCTTGATTATGGTCGCGCGCGCCCCCTGGTTTGCGTGACAGGGCGTTTAAAAACGCAGCGATGACGGTCGGGGTGCAAGAGATGCACGGAATGCCGCTGCAATGCAGCAGGTGAACGCCGCATAACCGGCGGCCAGGCTGTCTGTTTGACAGTTTGGTGTTCATCAGTAGTTTTTTAATACCCTCTTAAGCCGGTATGGGTTGTTTAAAGGATAGCAATGGGAAAATTGAATGTAGCGCAGTTTGCGACCGAACTGGAATTGCCGGTTGGTTTGCTGCTCGAGCAGTTGAAAGCGGCGGGAGTTGGCAAGGATATGGAATCCGATTCGATTTCCGAAAAGGACAAGGCGCAGTTGCTGGAACATTTGCGCCAGGCGCACGGCGCCGGCAAGCCCGCCAAAAAAATCACGCTGACGCGCCGTGAGACCACGGAAATCAAGAAAGCCGATAGTATGGGGCGCGCGCGCACCATCCAGGTGGAGGTGCGTAAACGCCGCGTCGTGGCGCCGGCTGCCGCCATGGAAGTTGCCGCGCCCGCCAAGCCCGCCGCTTTGCCCAAGATGGAAGCCGTCAGTGTTGTGAATGAGCAGGAACTGGCGGCACGCGAGCAGGAAGCGCGCTTGCAAACGGAATTGGCAGCGCGCCAGGCAGCCGAAGTGCAGGCCAAGCAGGAACGCAGCAAACGCAAGACGGCCAAGGTTGTCGAACCCGAACCGCAACCGGTCGCGCCGGCGGCCAGTAAAACCGAAGAAATCACCCCCGTTGTCGTTACGGCACCGGCGGTTGCACCGGCGCCGGATCTGGCCGAAGGCACGTTGCACAAACCGGCGCCCAAGCCCGGCGACAAGGTGGTCAAACCGAGCAAAAAACCCAAAGCTGAAGCCAAAAGCCCGTGGGACGAAAAAGGGCACAAAAAACGCGTGCCCGCCAAAACTGGCGAGAAGACTGGCGCTTGGGCGACGCCGGTGCGCGCGCCGCGCCATGACAGGCACAGCAAGCACGCCGCCGAGCCAGAGCACGCTTTCTCTTTGCCGACCGAGCCTATCGTGCATGAAGTGGCTGTTCCGGAGACGATTACCGTCGCCGAGCTGGCGCAAAAAATGTCTATCAAGGCAACCGAAATTATCAAGGCGCTGATGAAAATGGGCTCGATGGTGACCATCAACCAGGTGCTCGACCAGGAAACCGCGATGATCGTGGTGGAGGAAATGGGGCATATTGCTAAGGCCGCCAAGATGGATGATCCCGATGCCTTCCTGAGCGAGCAGGGCGAGCACCCGGATGTAGTCCTGGAGCCGCGCGCGCCGGTCGTCACCGTGATGGGGCACGTCGATCACGGCAAGACCTCGCTGCTCGATTACATACGCCGCACCCGCGTGGCTTCCGGCGAGGCGGGCGGCATTACCCAGCACATCGGCGCGTATCACGTCGATACCCCGCGCGGCATGATTACCTTTCTCGACACGCCGGGGCACGAGGCATTTACCGCGATGCGCGCACGCGGCGCCAAGGCGACCGACATCGTGGTTCTGGTGGTCGCTGCCGACGACGGCGTGATGCCGCAAACCAAAGAAGCAATCCATCATGCCAGAGCCGGTAACGTGCCGATTGTGGTGGCCGTGACCAAAGTCGACAAGCCCGATGCAAACGTCGAGCGCGTCAAGCAGGAGCTGGTTGCCGAAGGCGTGGTTCCGGAAGACTGGGGTGGCGATGCGATGTTCGTCGAGGTTTCCTCCAAATCCGGGCAGGGCATAGACCAACTGCTGGAAGGCGTCCTGCTGCAGGCCGAAGTGCTGGAGCTGAAGGCTCCGCGCTCGACCCACGCCAAGGGGCTGGTGATCGAGGCGCGCCTGGACAAGGGCAAGGGGCCGGTTGCCACCGTGCTGATCCAGTCCGGCACGATGCGGCGCGGCGATGCCGTGCTGGTCGGTTCGGTGTTCGGGCGGGTGCGCGCGATGCTGGATGAAAACGGCAAGGCGATTGACGAAGCGGGTCCGTCCATTCCGGTGGAGATTCAAGGCTTGTCCGAAGTGCCGTCCGCGGGCGAGGAATTGCTGGTGTTGGCGGACGAAAAACGCGCGCGTGAAATCGCGCTGTTCCGCCAGGGCAAATACCGTGGCGTGAAACTGGCCAAACAGCAGGCAGCCAAGCTGGAAAACATGTTCGAACAAATGGCCGAAGGCGAAGTGCGCACCCTGTCGCTGATTGTCAAATCCGACGTGCAAGGCTCTGCGGAAGCGATCGCGCAATCCCTGCAAAAACTCTCCACCAGCGAGGTCAAGGTCAACCTGATCCACGGCGGTGTGGGGGCGATTTCCGAGTCGGACATCAACCTGGCGCTGGCTTCCAAGGCGATTGTGATCGGCTTCAACACCCGCGCCGATGCGGCTGCGCGCAAGCTCGCCGAATCTTCCGGCGTGGACATACGCTACTACAACATCATCTACGCGATGGTGGACGAGATCAAAGCTGCCCTGTCGGGTATGCTGGCGCCCGAGAAAAAAGAAGTTATTCTCGGCATGGTCGAAGTGCGCCAGGTATTCACCGTTTCCAAGGTGGGTACGATTGCCGGTTGTTATGTGCTGGAAGGCATAGTGAAACGCGGGGCAAGGGCGCGCGTGTTGCGCGACAACGTGGTGCTCCACGATGGCGAACTGGATTCGCTGAAACGTTTCAAGGACGACGTGAAAGAAGTGAAATCGAACTTCGAGTGCGGTTTGTCGCTGAAGAGTTACAACGATCTCAAAGTGGGCGACAAGCTTGAGATTTATGAAATCGTCGAAGTTGCGCGCGCGCTGTAATGCCAAGCTTTGCGAGAACAGACCGGATCGCCCAGCAAATCCAGCGCGAATTGGCCGAGCTGGTGCGCCTCGAAATAAATGATCCGCGCGTGCGCCTGGTGACCATCACCGGCGTTGAAGTTGCGAACGATTATTCCCATGCCAGGATTTTTTTCACCCGGCTGGACGGCAAACACGCCGAAGCGCAGCAAGGCCTGGAACATGCCAGCGGTTTTCTGCGCAGGCAGTTGGCGCATCGCATCAAGCTGCGCGTCATGCCGCAATTGCACTTCGTTTATGACGCATCCGTGGAACGCGGCAGCTATCTGTCGCAATTGATCGACCAGGCGGTGGCCAGCGACAAACCCCAAACCTCCTCGACCCCCTCTCCTCAAGGGGGAGAACCGGACGGCGATCCACTCCTCCCCTGATAAGGGGAGGCTGGGAGGGGTCGATGTCATGGCACGCACTTTTCGCCCGCTGGACGGCGTATTGCTGTTCGATAAACCGCTGGAATTAAGCTCCAACACCGCGCTTCAAAAAGTCCGCCGCCTGTTCCAAGCCGAAAAGGCCGGCCACACCGGAACGCTTGATCCCCTCGCCACCGGCTTGTTGCCGATCTGTTTCGGCGAGGCCACCAAATTTTCCATGGCGCTGCTGGACGCCGATAAAACCTATCGCGCCCTGTTGCGGCTGGGGCAAACCACGACCACCGGCGATGCCGAAGGCGACATCACCGCCGAACATCCGGTCGAGGTTGTGCGCCCCGATATTGAAGCCGCCCTGGCAAAATTTCGCGGCGAGATACAACAACTCCCACCCATGCACAGCGCGCTCAAGCACCGGGGCAAGCCGCTCTATGAATATATCCGCAAGGGTGAAACCATAGAGCGTGATCCGCGCAGCGTGGTGATCCA
>SCPW01000283.1 GCA_004298605.1 Gallionella sp. | reverse complement strand
GCGTCCACCGGGCTATCCAGCAGCCCGCGGCGTATGCCCGCCACCACCGCCGCGCAAGCCCCGGTGCCGCACGACAGTGTCTCGCCGGAGCCGCGTTCATACACGCGCAGCCGCACGTGTCGGCGGTCTACCACCTGCATGAAACCGGCATTGACGCGATTGGGGAAGCGCGGATGATGCTCGATGAGCGGGCCCAGTTTTTCCACCGGCGCGCGCTCGATATCCTCCACCACTTGCACCGCGTGCGGGTTGCCCATCGACAGCGCGCTGATGTGCAGCGTCTCGCCTGACACCTCCAGCGGCTCGCTGGCCGCGCCGCTGCCGCCGGTGAACGGGATGCGTGCCGCCTCGAAAATTGGCGCGCCCATGTTGACCGTCACGCGCCCGTCCTGTTCGAGGCGCGGCGCGATCAGGCCGCTGTGCGTTTCCACCACGATTTCGCGCTTGGGCGTGAGTTTCTGGTCGTACACAAAACGCGCGAAGCAGCGCGCGCCGTTGCCGCACTGCTCCACTTCGCCGCCGTCGGCGTTGAAAATGCGGTAGCGGAAATCGGCTTCGGGGCGCCGCGCTTTTTCCACCAACAGAATCTGGTCGCAGCCCACGCCGAAATGGCGGTCGGCGAGCAGGCGTAATTGTTCGGGGCCGAGCTCGACGCGCTGTCGCACGCCATCCAGCACCACGAAGTCGTTGCCTGCGCCGTGCATTTTTGTGAACTTCAACAGCATTTATGTTTGTCCTGTTTGGTTGCGTAATTCGGCGTGCCGAAAGCAATTGCTCGTGTGGTCGTTGACCATGCCGGTCGCCTGCATCAAGGCATAGCAGATTGTCGTACCGGCAAATTTGAAACCGCGCCGCTTCAACTCCCCGCTCATGGCATCCGATTCGGGCGTACACGCAGGCACCTCGGCGGGGTTGCGCCACGCATTCTGCTTCGGTTTTCCACCGGCAAACTGCCAGATAAACTTTGCGAAGCTGCCGAATTCACCTTGCGCATCGAGAAACTTCTGCGCGTTGACCACCGCGGCTTCCACTTTCAAACGGTTGCGCACGATACCCGCATCCCGCAACAGCGATTCTATTTTATCCGCGTCATAACGGGCAATGCGCGCCGCGTCGAAACCATCGAAAGCGGCGCGGTAATTTTCGCGTTTGCGCAGAATGGTGATCCAGCTCAAGCCCGCCTGCGCGCCCTCCAGAACCAGAAACTCGAACAGGCGCCGATCGTCGTGCAGCGGCACCCCCCATTCCCGGTCGTGATAGTTCCGGTACAAGGGGTCGTTGCCCGCCCAGGCGCAGCGCGGTTTATCCGGGCTCATGGCTGGGGCGCGCTTCATTCGGCGACAAACCGGCCACCGCGATGCGGTGTACATCGTGCGGCAACCGGCGAATTTCTTCCGTGTCCGGATTGGAGAACGGCATACCGGGATCCCTGTATTCGACGCCCGTAAGATAACACTTTTACGGCGCCTGAATGCCTCTTCATCGTGTGCCGGATGTAGCGGCAGAGGCGCGCCAACAAGGCCAGCCGCATGGACGCTCCGGCCAAAACCAGTTATGCTGCGCGCCTTCTCAGAACGCGCCCGTAGCTCAGTTGGATAGAGTATTGGTTTCCGAAGCCAAGGGTCACAGGTTCGACTCCTGTCGGGCGCGCCAGCTTTTAATTTGTGGAAACATGATGCCGGATACCCGCAAGCCATCGCTGGAATCGCTCGAAATACTGGGTTCGGGGATAGCGTCCTCGGATCGTATTGCGGCCATGCTCGAAAATGCGCAAATGTTCAGGGATATTGAATGGGCGCAAATCAAGACGTTATCCGGCTACCTCCAGCTTTATCGCGCCGCTCCCGGGGCCATCCTGTTCCATGAAGGCGAGAAGGGCGATTTCATGTGCATCGTGCTTGAAGGCAGGCTCGAAATCCGCAAGGAAAACAGCCTGCATGTCGATAAAACCGTTACCGCAGTATTTCCGGGGCGCAGCCTCGGCGAAATGACGATGGTGGACGGCGAGCCGAGATCCGCTACGGCTGTGGTGATTGACCCGTCGATATTGGCCGTCCTGACGCAGGAAAACCTTTTGCTTATCATGCGCGACAAGCCTGCGCTCGCGGCGAAACTGCTGTTCAAGATAGCCCGGTTGCTGAGCCAGCGCCTCCGTCTTACCAGCGGCATCCTCGTCGATTACCTCGAAAGCTAGAACGCTGCCCGCCCGCCACTCACACGTTCCATTCCCGCCAAATCCCGCGCCGAAAACACTTCGGTGAACCCGGCATCACCGAGCAAGCCGCGCGCCCGTTCCGCCTGGTTGTAGCCATGCTCGAACATTAACCAGCCATTGGCGTTGAGATACGTTTTCGCCTGCCCGATGATGCTGCGGATGTCGTCCAGGCCATCCGCGCCGGAAGCCAATGCGCCGGGCGGTTCGAAGCGCACGTCGCCTTGCGACAGATGCACATCGCCGGCGGCGATGTAGGGCGGATTGGAAACGATCATATCGAAACGTTCATCGCGCAGCGCGGAAAACCAATCGCTGCGCAACAGCCGCACGTTGGTGAGCGCCAACCGCCGCGCGTTGCATTGCGCCACTTCCAGCGCGGCGGCCGAAGCGTCCACCGCCACCACTCTGGCGTCCGGTCGCGCGTGGGCGATGCTCAGCGCGATGGCGCCGCTGCCCGTGCCCAAGTCCAATACGCGGCAAGCGCTTTGTTGTGAAATGCGCTGCAACGCCAGATCGACCAGCAGTTCGGTATCGGGACGCGGGATCAACGTGGCGGGAGAAACTTTGAAATTCAACCCGTAAAATTCGCGCTCGCCGAGCAGATAGGCGACCGGTTCGCCGTTCAG
>SCPW01000282.1 GCA_004298605.1 Gallionella sp. | reverse complement strand
GCCCGATTCGTCCAGCAACACCGAAGTGGTCGGCCACACCTTGAAGGCACGGCCATCCATGGCGCGGTGCCAGCTTTCGCGGGGAGGCGCCTTTTCACCGTGTTGCAGCATATCTTCGCGCGCCTTGCCCGGTATCAGATTGGCCGCATTGAGCCGCAGTGCCTCCTCCTCGCTGTAGCCGTGCATTTCCGCTGCGCGCGCTTGTTCCAAGCCGGAATATTACCGGAAAATCCTGTACCGTGACCGCATCGTTGGAGTCGCGCACGACCGCGGCCAGACGCCGTTCCGGCCCCTCGTTGGCCGCCTCCTGCGCTTCGATGATGGACTGCATGTATTCCCGGCTCGGTTTTATCGCGAACAACGTTGTGAGAAACTACAGCTAGTTCGCCGCAACTATAGAATTTCTCCCGGTTTTCCACAAGCGAGGGGTACGCGGGGCTCCTGCGAGGCCGGTTACATCCCCACTATGTGTGAGCAGATAAAACGCACGGCTGATTGCCCGTTTCAACCTGGATGGTGGCGTGCTCGATGTCGAAGTCGCGGTGCAATGCGTTCATTATGTTGCAGAGGAAATCATCTCCGGGATGCCCGTCCGGCATGATGAGATGGACGGTCAGGGCGCTTTCGGAGGTGCTGGTCGCCCATACATGCAGGTCATGGATATCGCTGACACCGGGCAGGCCCGACAGGTAATTTCTCACGCTGTCCAACTCGATTGACGCGGGCACGCCGTCCAGGGAAAGGTACAGGGAGCGGCGCAGCAGATCCCATGTGCCGATCAATATTACCAGCGCGACCACCAGGCTGATGGCGGGATCCAGCCACGCCCAGCCGGTCAGGATAAATATCGTTCCGGCGATGACGATGCCGAGCGAAACCAGCGCGTCCGCCGCCATATGCAGAAAGGCGCCGCGCAGATTGAGATCGCGCCGGTTGCCGGACATGAACAGCCATGCGGTAACGCCGTTAACCGCTACGCCGATGCCGGCCACCAGCATGACGATGCCGCCTTGAACGGGCACTGGGTGGGAGAGCCTGTCGATGGCCTCCCAGACTATCCCGCCTATCGCGACCAGCAAAATCAGGGCATTGAACATTGCCGCCATCATGGTCGCGCGCCCCCACCCGTAGGTGTGCCGCCGGTTGGGGCGCAGCCGCGCCAGATAAAAACCGCCCCATGCCATCAGCAGGCCCAGCACGTCGCTCAGGTTGTGCCCGGCATCGGAGAGCAGGGCGAGCGAATCGGACAGCCAGCCGTAATAGGCCTCCACCAGCACGAACAGTGTATTCAGCGCGATGCCGATGGCAAAAGCGCGGTTGTAGTCCGCGCCGTGGTGATGCGGGTGGGTGTGGGCGGTCATGCTTTGTGGCTCATGAATTCGGGGGAACGCCGAAGATGTGGTTTGCCGTGATGACGCGCAGGATGTCCATCCCTTTCGGCGATACATCGACCCCGCCATCCGCCGCGGCAGTGCCGGCAAAAAATATCTTCTGCCGCCGGATAAAGCCCGTCTGTTCGCCCGTCAATTGCGTATATCGTTTGCCCATCGTTTTTTCCCGTAGGGGCGCGATTCATCGCGCCCCTGTATTTTGAAATAGAGCCGCCAATATACCGGACATCCCGGGCATTTTGCCAGATGGCGCATTATCCGGGCGGGCGTGGCACAATCGCGCCTCGCACAATTTCCGGATTTCAAATTTATGCTGAGTTACCGCCATGCATTTCACGCGGGAAACCACGCCGATGTGCTGAAGCATTTCGTCGAGATGCAATTGCTGCGCTATCTGGCGCAGAAGGACAAGCCGTTCTGGTACATCGACACCCATGCCGGGGCGGGTTGCTACGCTTTGGATAGCGGTTATGCCGCGCAGAATGCGGAATATGAAAGCGGGATCGCGCGGTTGTGGGCGCGCGGCGATTTGCCGACACCGCTGGCGGATTATGTGGCGCTGGTGAAACGCTTCAACCCTGACGGGCAGTTGAAGCTGTATCCCGGTTCGCCGCTGGTCGCGCAGGAGCTGTTGCGGGAGCAGGACCGGATGCGGCTGTTCGAGTTGCACCCCAGCGACAGTGAAATTTTGCGGCAGAATTTTGCCGGGCACGATGCGCGGGTGCTGATACAAGCTGCCGATGGGTTCGGTGCGCTGAAGGCCTTGTTGCCGCCCCCGCCGCGCCGCGCGCTGGTGTTGATTGATCCGCCCTATGAAGACAAGCAGGACTACCAGCGCGTGGCGGCGGCGTTGCGCGAGGGGTTGAAACGTTTTGCTGGCGGGGTGTATGCCATCTGGTATCCGCAATTGCAGCGGGCCGAGGCAAGGCAGTTGCCGGAACAACTCAAAAAACTGCCGGTGAAAAGCTGGTTGCATGTTGCGCTGAGCGTGTGTGCTCCAAGCGAAGACGGTTTCGGTATGCATGGCAGCGGCATGTTTATCCTCAACCCGCCCTGGCTGTTGTATGGCATGTTGCAGGAGGTGATGCCGTATCTGGTGGAACATCTGGGGCAAGACGCGGGCGCGGCGTTCACGCTGGAGCATCGGGATAACTGATCTCAATGGCACTAACTTAAGCGTAACGATGGTCAACTCCCTCCCCTTCAAGGGGAGGGTTGGGGTGGCGGCCATGACACGGCGTTGCGGAGCATCCGGGGCGGGAATGGCCGCCTCGCACCCGCTCCCGCAAACGGCTGGCTCCGCCAGTAACGTGTCGCGGGATGCGGGGATGGGGTTTAGTACGGTGGAATAACCCATCCCCATCCTAGCCTTCCCCTTGAAGGGGAAGGGACGGTAGCTTCCCCAGATTTTTTGGGGGGGTGGGAAGTATGTTGATTCGTGCCGCATCTGGTGTTTTCACGCTTAAGTTAGTGCCATTGATAACTGATCTATAATCGACCGTTATCCGGCACGTTGAAGCAGGGGGGCGCACATGACTACACCACACACATGGAATTTTTTTCGCGCGGGCGGATTCGATCAGGTGCAGCTCGATACGGGCGCGGATCTGCTGGCGCTGAAGGAGCTGGATCAAAAGCTCTGGGTGGCGCTGGGTTGCCCGACGCGCGGCCTCGAATTTGATGCAGCCACGCTGGATTTGATCGATAGCGATGCCGACGGGCATGTGCGCGCCAACGAGGTGCTCGCCGCCATCGCTTGGGCGGGCGGGTTGCTGAAGAATGCCGATCTGCTGGTCGGTGGGGCGGATAGCCTGGCTTTGGCCGATATCGACGATAGCGGCGAAGAAGGCAAACAAATCATAGCTTCTGCCCGGCACATCCTGAAACACCTCGGCAAGCCTGATGCGGCGGTGGTTTCGATGGAGGATATGGCCGATGTCGGAAAATTCGTTGCCGATCTGGAATTCAACGGTGACGGGGTTATTTGCCCCAAACAGATCGCCGATGCCGGGTTGCGCGCCACGCTTGAGGATATCGCCAGGTGCGGCGGAACGGCAGCCGATTTAAGCGGCGAAGCCGGTATCGACCGGGAGATCGCCGATAAATTTTTTGCCGATGCCGCCGCCTATTCATGTTGGCAAGCCAAAGGGGAAGGTGACGCGGCCATTTTGTTGCTGGGCGAGAAAACCGGGGCGGCGGCGGACGCTTTCCATGCCGTCAAGGACAAGATCAGCGACTATTTTACGCGCTGCCAGTTGGCGGCCTACGATGCGCGCGCAGCCGTGCCGTTGAGCCGTTCCGCCGGGGATTACCGGCAGTTCGCCGCACTGGACTTGTCGGCGCAGAGCCGGGAGATCGCCAATTTCCCGCTGGCGACGGTGGAGGCGGGCAAGGCATTGCCGCTGCGGTCCGGCATCAACCCGGCCTGGCAAGACAAGCTGGAAGCATTGCGCGAACAGGTCGTCGTGCCGCTGCTCGGAGAAAAAGAAAGTTTGAGCGCGCCGGAGTGGTCCGAACTGTGCGCCAAATTTGCGCCGTTTGAAGCCTGGCAAACGGAAAAACCATCGACCGGCGTCGAGCAGTTGGGCATCGCGCGCATCCGCGAGATTCTCGGCGGCGATGACAAGGCGGCCATCGATGATTTGATCGCGCGGGATAAGGCGGTCGAAACCGAGGTGAAGGCGGCCCGTTCGGTGGAAAAATTGCTGCGCTACAACCGCGATTTGTTCGAGCTGGCGAACAACTTTGTGTCGTTCCGCAATTTTTACACCGGCAGGGACAAGGCGATATTTCAGGTCGGTACACTGTACCTGGATGGGCGCAGTTGCGAGTTGTGCGTCAAGGTCGAGGATGTGGACAAACACGCTGCGTTCGCCAGATCG
>SCPW01000036.1 GCA_004298605.1 Gallionella sp. | reverse complement strand
GAAATGGTGCGCGGGTCTTCCATCATGAAGGTGATGAGATAACGCATGATGGCGCGGAATTCCTCGTCCACCTGATCGTCCTGGCGCACCACCTGCGCGGCCATCACCACATCCAGGCGCGCAAAAGCATCGAGGGATTTGCGCAGCATGTCCAGGGCGATTTCCGCCGCATGCCTGATCTCGTGGTGGCGCGGCAGGTTGGGTACGTTTTTCTGCGATAACAGCTTGGCCATGCGCGCGATTTTTTCGGCTTCGTCGCCGATGCGCTCCAGGTCGGTGATGGTCTTGACTACCGTCATCACCAGGCGCAGGTCGCTCGCGGTAGGCTGGCGGCGCGCGATCACCTGGCTGCACGCCTCGTCTATTTTGACTTCCATGCCGTTGACGCGATGGTCGTCTTCGATCACGCGGTTCATCAATGCCACATCGCCACCGACGAGCGATTCGATGGCGCTCTTGACCTGGCTTTCCACCAGCCCGCCCATTTGCAGCACATTGGCGCGGATGGCTTCGAGTTCGGCATCGAACTGGCGGGAAATATGCTCATTGCTGGTCATGCGATCATTCCTCAAAAAAACGGTCGTGCAGTGTAAACTGCAAATGTGAAGGGAAGATGACATCGGTGGAAACAATTCTCCCCTCTCCTCAATCCTCTGGTGAAACAACTAGCCATTCGACTAAGCCTCGCAAGCGGGCGAGGAGGCAAACGTCCCTTCCCCTTCGTGGAAGGGTAGGTTAAGGCGTCTTACGCCGTTATCGTCTTCACGCCTTCGGGTGTGCCGAGCAGCAGCACATCGGCGGCGCGACGCGCAAACAGGCCGTTGGTGACCACCCCCGCGATGTGGTCCAGCGCCGATTCCAGCTCCACCGGGTTCATGATTTGCAGCCCGTGTACATCAATAATGACATTGCCGTTATCCGTGGTAAAACCCTCGCGCAACTTGGGTTGCCCGCCCAACGCGACCAGTTGCCGCGCCACGGAACTGCGCGCCATCGGGATTACCTCGACCGGCAACGGGAATTTGCCCAGCACATCCACCAGCTTGCTGGCATC
This sequence comes from Gallionella sp., assembly GCA_004298605.1. Classification (GTDB taxonomy): domain Bacteria; phylum Pseudomonadota; class Gammaproteobacteria; order Burkholderiales; family Gallionellaceae; genus Gallionella. The sequence continues at coordinate 6,983 of SCPW01000036.1, read as the reverse complement.
GCACACGCAAATAAATTTTTTGCTCGCCGCCGCGACAATCTTCTCGCGCGTCAATGCGCCGCCGCCGCCTTTGACCATGTGCATGTGGCGCGTAATTTCGTCCGCGCCATCCACATACACCGGCAAATCGCCGGCATCGTTCAGCGACAACACTTCGATGCCGTGCCCCTGCAAACGCTTCGCCGAAGCCTCGGAACTGGCCACCGCGCCGCGTATCTTGTGTCTGATTTTGGCCAATTCATCAATGAAAAAATTGGCGGTGGAACCCGTGCCCACGCCGACGATGCAATCGAACGGCACATACTGAATCGCGGCTTGGGCTACCGCGCGTTTCAAATCATCCTGGCTCATCATGCTGCATCCTCTCTTACGATCATTGTTATTCCTGCTCGCAATTATTGCAGGAATTGGGTGCTTTGGGGGAATTGACGGGACAGTTTATCCGCCGCTCTGGTGGTAATATGGCGAAAAAAGGTCACCATAAACGGGAGGAATGAAAATGCAAGTCTTTACGGTTGCCACCACACCTTTCACCGACCAGAAACCCGGCACTTCCGGTTTGCGCAAACGTGTCCCGGCCTTCCGGCAGGCACACTATCTGGAAAATTTCGTGCAGTCCATCTTCGATACGATCGCCGCACCGCCGGGATCGACGCTGGTGCTGGGCGGCGATGGCCGCTATTACAACCGCGAGGCGATCCAGATCATCCTCAAGATGGCCGCAGCCAACGGCTTCGGGCGCGTGCTGGCAGGCAAGGGCGGCATCCTCTCCACACCCGCCGCTTCCTGCGTGATCCGCAAATACCGGACTTATGGCGGCATCATCCTTTCCGCCAGCCACAATCCGGGCGGGCCGGATGGCGACTTCGGCATCAAATACAACACCGCCAACGGCGGCCCCGCGCCGGAAAAAATTACCGAAGCGATCTTCGCCGCGAGCAAAAAAATCGCGCAATACCGTATCGTGGAAGCGGACGATGTCGCGCTGGATTCCTTGGGCGACAGCCAGATTGGCGATATGGCGGTGTCGGTGATCGACCCGGTCAGCGACTATGCCGAGCTGATGGAAACGCTGTTCGATTTCCCCGCTATCCGCACGCTGTTATCGGGCGGATTCCGCGTCAAATTCGATGCCATGCATGCCGTCACCGGCCCTTATGCGCGCGAGATTTTCGTCAACCGGCTAGGCGCATCGGCGGACAGCATGATGAACGCCGAGCCGTTGCCCGATTTCGGCGGCGGGCACCCCGACCCCAACCTCACTTACGCGCACGAACTGGTGGAAGCGCTGTACGGCGATAACGCGCCGGATTTCGGCGCCGCTTCGGACGGCGACGGCGACCGCAACATGATTCTGGGCAAGCATTTTTTTGTCACCCCTTCCGACAGCCTCGCCATCATTGCCGCCAACGCGCATCATGTGCCGGGCTACAAGCGAGGGTTGGCGGGCATCGCGCGCTCTATGCCGACCAGCGAAGCGGCGGATCGCGTGGCCAAGGCGCTCAACATTCCCTGCTACGAAACGCCGACCGGCTGGAAATTTTTCGGCAACCTGATGGACGCAGGAAAAGTGACATTATGCGGCGAAGAAAGCTTCGGCACCGGCTCCGATCACGTCCGCGAAAAAGACGGGCTGTGGGCGGTATTGTTCTGGCTCAACATCCTCGCGGTACGCCGCCAATCCGTTGAAAATATTGCCCGGGAACACTGGGCGCGCTTCGGGCGCAACGTCTATTCGCGCCACGATTACGAGAACCTTCCGGCGAATGCTGCCAACGGCGTAATGAAACTGCTGCGAGATAGCTTCGTCGAATTGCGGGGCGCACAATTCGGGCATTTGCAGGTGAAACTGTGTGACGATTTCAGCTACACCGACCCGGTGGACGGCAGCGTCAGCACCGGGCAGGGGGTGCGCATCCTCTTCACCGATGGCTCGCGCATCGTGTTCCGGCTTTCCGGCACCGGCACCGAAGGCGCGACGCTGCGCATCTATCTGGAATCTTTTGAGCCGGATGTATCAAAGCACAACCTCGACGCGCAAGAAGCACTCGCCACGCTGATCAGCATCGCGTTGCGCATCTCCGAACTGCGCGAGCGCACCGGGCGCGACAAGCCGACAGTGATTACCTGAGCCGCTATAACCGCAATTGTAGGGGCGTGATTTATCACGCCCCATTTTTACGCAGACTTATTTTTTATGGAGCAGCACATGGCAAACAAACAAATCATCCAGACCCCCGATGCACCCGCCGCAATCGGCACTTATTCCCAGGCGGTGCGAGTCAATGAAACGGTATACCTGTCCGGGCAAATCGGCCTCGACCCTTCCACCATGCAGATGGTGGAAGGCATCGAAGCGCAGATACATCGCGTGTTCCAGAACCTGCGCGCAGTGGCGACTGCCGCCGACAGCAGCCTCGACGACATGGTGAAGCTGAATGTGTATCTCACCGACCTCGCGCATTTCGCCAGGGTCAACGAAACCATGGCGGGCTATTTTCACCAGCCCTATCCGGCGCGCGCCGCTGTCGGCGTGGCTGCGTTACCGCGCGGCGCGCTGGTGGAGATGGATGGGGTGCTGGTTGTTCATGGTTAGGCGCATATTTCGAACATTCAATCAAAAATACAATTGTAGGGGCGCGATTCGACCCTCACCCAAACCCTCTCCCGGAGGGAGAGGGAACCATCGCCCTTTCCCCCTCTGGGGGAAAGTTGGATAGAGGGCTTGCGCCCTTTTTTGATACGAAATAAATCAGGGCGCGATGAATCGCGCCCCTACGAAAAACTGGCACCCTAAAAATCCGAATTGAACACCCCCGTAAAAATCTCGCCCGCCACGCTAGCCAAACTCGCCAAACTCGGCATCCGCCACCGCGCCGACTTGCTGTTGCATCTGCCGTTGCGCTACGAAGATGAAACGCATCTCGCGCCGATCAGCACTGTGCAACCGGGCCAGACGGTGCAGGTGCAAGGCACGATCACCCACAGCGAAATTACTTTCAGGCCGCGCCGTACTTTGGTTTGCCGTTTGCAGAACAATGGCGGCGAACTGTATTTGCGCTTCCTGAATTTTTATCCCAGCCAGCAGAAGCAGCTTGCGGAAGGCAAGCAAATACGCGCCATTGGCGAAGCGCGCACGGGCTATTACGGGCTGGAGATGGTGCATCCGAAATGCCGCGCGGTCGAGGACGATACGCCGCTGCAACAGAGCCTCACGCCGGTTTATCCGACCACCGCCGGATTGTCGCAAACGGCGTTGCGCAAGCTGATCGCCAACGCGCTGGAAACGCTGCCGTTGACCGATACCTTGCCGGACACGCTGTTGCGCAGGCTGCACCTGACCGGCTTTGCCGACAGCCTCCAACTGCTGCACAACCCCACCCCGGATATCGCCGCCAGCGCGCTGGAAGACCGCAGCCACGCCGCCTGGCGGCGTGTCAAATTCGACGAATTGCTGGCGCAACAACTGTCGATGCGCGCCCATCACCGCGAACGCGGCCAGCGTCTCGCGCCAGCTCTTGCCGCGCACGGGCGACTGGCCGCGCGCCTGATTCAGGATTTGCCGTTTGCGCTGACCAAAGCGCAGCAACGCACCTTTGCAGAAATCAGCCGCGATCTCGCGCGGCCGCACCCGATGCAGCGGCTGCTGCTCGGCGATGTCGGCAGCGGCAAGACCATCGTTGCGGCGCTGGCCGCGTTGCAGGCCATCGAAAACGGCTACCAGGTCGCGCTGATGTCGCCCACCGAGATTCTCGCCGAACAGCATTACCTCAAACTGCGCGACTGGCTGACGCCGCTCGGCATCGCGCCGGTGTGGCTGTCCGGCAGCCTGAAAAAAAAAGAAAAACAACTGGCCGCCGAACGCATCGCATCGGGCGAGACGCTGCTCGCCATCGGCACGCACGCGCTGTTTCAGGAGCAAATCAGCTTCTGCAAACTCGGTCTGGCAATTGTGGACGAGCAGCACAAGTTCGGCGTGCAGCAACGGCTCGCGCTGCGCAACAAAGGTAAAGCGGCTTATGCCGTTGCGACGGATTCAAGTGATGCGAAGCCAAAACAGTCCCTTCCCCCTTGCAGGGGGAAGGATAGGATGGGGGTAGAGTCGCGGGCAGATAATACTTCTACCCCCTCCCCAGCCCTCCCCCTGCAAGGGGGAGGGAGTTGTTTTCAAGAGCCGCACCAGTTGATGATGAGCGCCACGCCGATCCCGCGCACCCTGGCGATGAGCTATTACGCCGATCTGGATGTGTCGGTGATCGACGAATTGCCGCCCGGTCGCACGCCGGTCATCACCAAGCTGGTCAGCGATGCGCGCCGCGACGAAGTGTTCGCCAGAGTGCGCGCCGCCTGCCTCGAAGGGCGGCAGGCATATTGGGTGTGCCCGCTGATCGACGAATCCGAAGCGCTGCAATTGCAAACCGCGCTGGAGACGTTCCAGTTGCTGGCGCAAACCTTCCCGGAGCTGCGCGTCGGGCTGGCGCACGGCAAGCTCGACAATGCCGAGAAGGCGCGCGTGATGGCCGCGTTCAAGACGAACGAGCTGCACCTGCTGGTCGCCACCACCGTAATCGAGGTCGGCGTGGACGTGCCGAATGCCAGCCTGATGGTGATCGACCACGCCGAGCGCATGGGGCTGGCGCAACTGCACCAACTGCGCGGGCGGGTGGGGCGGGGCGCTATGCAAAGCCTGTGCATCCTGCTATACCAGCAACCGCTTTCCGAACTGGCGCGGGCCAGATTGAAAATTATTTTTGAAAGCACTGACGGCTTCGCCATCGCGCAACAGGATTTACAATTGCGCGGCCCGGGCGAATTGCTCGGCGCGCGACAAAGCGGCGTGGCGATGCTACGCTTCGCCGACATCAGCGCGGACGAAGATTTATTGGAACACGCGCGACAAATCGCCGATGAACTGTTGCGCGATTACCCCGAAGCGGCGCGGGCGCATTTGCACCGCTGGATGGCAAACAAACATGACTACCTGCACGTCTGACAAATTCTGGCGCGGCGCGACCCTGGGCTGCGGGTGCGCCCTCGCGCCCTGGCTGCACGACCACGGCTCGCTGACCAAACGCATCCAGCAACGCTGCACCCATTTCACCGTGCGCAACGTACACGGCGGGCTGGCGCGCATCGCGCCGGATGAAGCCGCCCTACTGGGCATCGCGCCGCACCAGCTCGCCTACTCGCGCGAAGTGTTTCTGTACGCCGACGACCAGCCGGTCGTATTCGCGCACAGCGCCTGCGCACGGCAACATCTGCGCGGCGCATGGGCCGCCGTGCGCGGCCTGGGCAACAAACCGCTCGGCGCATTGCTGTTCGCGCACCCGCTGGTAGAGCGCAGACCGCTGCATTACCGGGCACTGCGCTGCGCGCACCCGCTGTACAAACGCGCCGCTACCGTGTTGGTTGATCCGCCCGGAAGGCTATGGGCGCGCCGCTCGCTGTTCTATCTGCATAGCGCGCCGCTGCTGGTGACCGAAGTGTTCCTGCCGGAAATTTTGCGGCTGGACAGGCGAGCATGAGTTTTTCGTCCTGATTCCGGCTCGCGTTAAAACATAGAATTTGTGGGGGTCTGCGCCCACCCCACAAAACAATTGATATTTTTGTTGCGAATTGGCGGCCCGAGTCTTTTGCGGGCCGGGCTGCACCAATCTATTTGCGTTCCTGTTTCGCGTAGTAAGCCGCGATGGCTTTCATCTCCACTACGCTCAGCACGTCCGACATGGCGTTCATGTATTTGTTCTTGCGCCTTCCGTCCTGGTATTCCTTGAGAGCCAGCGCCAGGTAGGCTTCGGATTGCCCGGCTATGCTCGGGGTGCCGCGTTCGGTGCTGTTGCCGTTGTCGCCGTGGCAGCGGTCGCACTTTACGACGATGGAAACCTGGGGTTGGGCCGGAATGTTATTGTCGGGTTTTGCGGACGGGAGCGAAGCAAAGTAGCCGGTGACGTTGATGATATCCTGCTCCTTGAGCACTTCGGCCGGCGATTTCATGGCATCGCTGAGCCGCTCGCCTTTTGCGTAGGCGCGGGTTGCGGCCGCCAGATAAGCGGCATCTTGGCCGGCGAGGCTGGGAGTCCTGGAGTCGGTGCTGATGCCACCCTTGCCATGGCAGCTCACGCATTCTTTGCTGAGTTTCTCGCCGGCGGCCTGGTCAAAGCCTGTGGCTTTTTTGTTGTTCGTCGGTGGCTGAAGCCCGTAATAGAAGCCAGCTTTTTCAAAGTCGCTGTCGCTGAGCTGGCTGACCACCTTCTCCATGACGGGATGCTTGCGCGTGCCATCGCGATAGGCCGAAGCCGCCGCAACAAAATACCTGATGCCCAAACCGCTCAGGCTGGGAACATCCAGTTTGAGGCTGTTTCCATTGGGGCCGTGGCATGCATTGCACGTGTCGGCGATTGCTTTGCCCTGTGCGATAGGGTCGAAGGTTTTCAGCGCGTTCTGCTGGCTTTTCAGGGGGGATTCCGGTCTCTGTTGGGCGTAGTAGGCGGCGAGGTCGATGATCTTGCTGTCGCTCATTTTATGCAATGCATCCATCATCAGCCGTTCTTTGCGGATGCCGTTGCGGTAGTCTTTCATCGCCTTGATGAGGTACTCGGAAGGCTGGCCGGCGAGATGGGGAATCTCGGGGTTCAGCGAGTTGCCATCCAAACCATGGCAGCCCGCGCAATCGGCGGAGGCAAGCTCGCCCTCTTTATAGCTGCCTTTTGCGGGCTTGGGCGGTTTGCGCGGGGTCTGAGAGGCATAATAGGCAGCCAGTTGTTTGATCTCCTTTTCACCCAGCGAAGCCCTGAAGATTTCCATGGGCTCGTTGTCCCGTTTGCCGCCCAAGTAAGTTTTGAGCGAATAGATAAAGTATTCCGGCGGCATGGCGGCCAGCGACGGGATCAAGCCGTATTTCTCGCTGTTCCCGTTGGATCCGTGGCACGAATAGCAGCTCTCGGCGAGGGCATCCCCGGCCTCTATGCTGGCTTGGTCCAGCG
>SCPW01000281.1 GCA_004298605.1 Gallionella sp. | reverse complement strand
CGTGTCTTCATCGGGGATTTCGCATTCGAACTCTTCTTCCAGAGCCATCACCAGCTCAACAGTATCCAGAGAATCCGCACCCAGATCGTTGACGAAAGAAGATTCGTTCTTGACTTCAGATTCATTCACGCCAAGTTGCTCGGCGACGATCTTTTTAACGCGTTGTTCAATAGACATTTATATCTCCTACCCTGGTTAAGTTAAAAAAGCGGGGGCGATTGTATCAAAATTGCCCCGAATTCCAAATAACAACTTGCGAAGCGGTGCGCGCATCTGTCAAACCGCCCCCTTGCCGTTCAATTCTCGCCGCCAGCGTTGCAAGCTTGCATCCATGCACAGGCCGCAAACCAGTCTTGCCGCCGCATCCAGATTGGCTGCTGCCCGGTCGCTCAACGGATCGCCCAACCCGAAATCATAGCCGCGAACGCGCAACAGGAAGGCGGGGGGCGCATCTTTTCCATACACCTGCCGGAAGGCGTGCAGCAAGGCGTTTGGCGTCATTGCATGGCTGGTATAGCTGCCGTCTTTTGCGGCGCCGAGCTCGGAGAAATCGAACGGCCCGGCGCATGACATATCGGCGTCGATGAACAGCGCCTGGCCGCATTCGGCCAGATCGGTGACGTGTTCGACTTGCAGTTGCATATCGTTCTGGCACTCGACACCGGCGATATGCAATCGCGCAATGCGCCCGATCAATTCGGGGCCGAGCGCATCGTCGCCGCGCCCGGGATTGCCATAGCCGAACAGCAGAAGTTTCGCCACGGCTAACCAGCCTGGGGGGCAAAGCGACCGATTTCGCCGTTGGCGCTCCTGGTCAGTCGGTCCGCCGTCGCGCCTCCGGCGCCGATCAGCTCCACCTGCAACGGCATCTTGCCCAGCGCGTGCGTGGCGCAGGACAGGCAGGGGTCGAAGGCGCGGATGGCGACTTCGATGTGGTTGAGCAGGCCTTCGGTGAGCTTGCGCCCGTCGATGTATTGCCGCGCCACCTGGCGGATCGCCTCGTTCATCGCCTGGTTGTTGTGCGTGGTGGAGACGATCAGGTTGCAGCGCACGATCTGGTCGTGCTCGTCCACCTTGTAGTGGTGGATCAGCGTGCCGCGCGGCGCCTCGATCACGCCAACGCCGCGCTCCTGGCGTTTGCCGATGTTGACCAGGTCGTTGCCCTGCAAATCCGGATCGTGCAGCAACTCCTGAATGACCTCGGCAGCGTGCAGCATCTCGATCATGCGCGCCCAGTGAAAGCCCAGCGTCGCGCCTGCCGCGTTGCCGCCATCGAACGCAAGGAACGCCTTGCGCTGTTCTTCCGCCAGCGGTGTGGGAATGAAATCGCACTGCGTCACGCGGCTCAAAGGCCCGACGCGATACCAGCCCTCCTCCGGCCCCAGGCTGCGCAGGAACGGGAACTTCATGTACGACCACGGCTTCACATCCTCGAAGATCACGTCCCAGTAATGGCGGTAATCGTAGTGGTCGAACAGCGTGCCGCCATCCCTGTCGCGCGCGCGCAGCCCGCCGTGATACAAGTCCAGCGCGCCGTCGCCTCGCACCAGGTTGAGCGTGTGCGCGCCGAAGCGGCCGAAGCTGTTGTACAGGTCGACGTTCTGCTCGAACAACTGCCGCGCGATGGCCACCGCCCCGAGGCTCCACGCAACGATCTGCCCGATGTCTTTCAGCAAATAATCGCGCTCCTCCGCGCTGACGTTCTTATTCACCCCGCCGGGAATCGAGCCGGTGCCGTGGATGCGCTTGCCCGCGGTAATACGGATCACCTCCTGCCCGAATTTGCGCAGCAGCACACCTTGTTTGGCGATCTCCGGATAAGCGGCGGCAATGCCGGCGATGTTGCGCTTGGCCACATCCGAATCGAAACCGAACAGCAGATCGGGGGAAGACAGATGAAAAAAATGCAACGCATGCGACTGCAATATCTGCCCGTAATGCATCAGCCGCCGCACCTTCTCCGCCGTCGGCGTGAGTGTCGCCCCCACGATCATATCCATCGCCTTGCTTGCCGCGATGTGGTGGCTCACCGGGCAGATGCCGCACAGCCTCTGCACCATCACCGGCGCTTCCCAGTAAGGCCGCCCCTGGATGAATTTCTCGAAGCCGCGAAACTCGACGATGTGCAGCCGCACCTGATGCACGCGGTCGTTCTCGTCCAGCAGCAGCGTCACCTTGCCGTGGCCTTCGACGCGCGACACCGGGTCTATCGCGACGCGGCGCAGCTTCTCGGGGTGCGCGGCGGTTTCTAATTTGTTGATGTCAGTCATATTCGATC
>SCPW01000280.1 GCA_004298605.1 Gallionella sp. | reverse complement strand
GGTGGTGGCGCTGTATCACGCCTATCAGGCTTGCCAGTCCGATATCGACACCGCGCAGGAAATGCTCGGCGACGCCGAAATGCGCGAATTCGCCGAAGCCGAAATCAAACAGGGGCAGGAGCGTTTGGCGCAACTCGCTGCCGAATTGCAGGTGCAATTGCTGCCCAAAGACCCCAACGACGAGCGCGGCGTGTTTCTGGAAGTGCGCGCCGGAACCGGCGGCGACGAGGCGGCCTTATTTGCCGGCGACCTGTTCCGCATGTATTCGCGCTTTGCCGAACGTAAGCGCTGGCAGGTCGAAGTGATTTCGGAAAGCCCCGGCGAAATGGGCGGCTACAAGGAAATCATCGCCAGAATCAACGGGCAGGGCGCGTATTCGGTGCTGAAATTCGAGTCCGGCGCGCATCGCGTGCAGCGCGTGCCCGCCACCGAAACGCAGGGCCGCGTACACACTTCGGCGTGTACCGTGGCGATCATGCCTGAAGTGGATGAAGTTGACGACGTGGTGCTGAACCCCGCCGATTTGCGCATCGACACGTTCCGCGCGTCCGGCGCGGGCGGACAGCACATCAACAAAACCGATTCGGCGGTGCGCATCACCCACCTGCCGACCGGCGTGGTGGTGGAATGCCAGGACGGCCGCTCGCAGCACCAGAACAAGGCGCAGGCGATGCGCGTGCTGGCCGCGCGCATCAAGGACGCGCAAGTGCGCGAGCAAAATGCCAAAACCGCCGCCGAACGCAAGAGCCTGGTCGGCAGCGGCGACCGCTCCGAACGCATCCGCACCTACAACTACCCGCAAGGCCGCGTCACCGACCACCGCATTAACCTGACGCTGTACAAAATGGATGCGATCATGGACGGCGACATCGGCGAACTGACCGGCGCGCTGATGGCCGAACATCAGGCCGAACAACTGGCCGCAATGGCGGAAGATGTCCTTAATTAGCTATTGCTTCAAAAAAAACGTAATTAGAATATTACCCATTCGTGGGAGATAATTCAGCCAGATTTGTTTGGCTCAAACTATGGCTAAAAGCGCGACACGCACCGACAAAAACAATCCCATTCTGAACACCCCTTATCGGGAACCAGAATGGCATTACGCCACCGATGGCGTGGGCAACCTGAATTATCAGGATGTTCGTCCCGGTCGTCGGGTATATGCGCCGGACACCCCGCAAATCCCGCTGCAAAACAAACGTCAGGGATCAATGTTCGATCTCAACGACAACATTGCGGAATACCGGGAACACATCATTAACCAGTTGCGCCAAGAACTGCTCCAATGGCGGCAGGCGGACTATCACGGCGTCACCAGCCGGGTCACGCGCGACCTGCTGCATTTCTGGTTCAAAAACCCTGATCGCCAGCCTTGGCAAAAACTTTTTTTCCCGCAGCAGGAAGCGGTCGAAGCCGCCATCTGGCTGAATGAAGTTGCGGAGAAATCCAACTCCGGCAACAATATTTTGAACCAACTCGCGCTGGCGCAAAAAACCGTCAGCGATAATTCGGCCGAACAACTCCAGCGCATCGCATTCAAAATGGCCACCGGCACCGGCAAGACCGTGGTCATGGCTTGCCTGATTTTGTACCACTACCTCAACCGGCAGGAGTACCGCAACGACACGCATTATGCGGACTATTTTCTGGTGGTCTCGCCCGGCATCACCATCCGGGATCGCCTCTCCGTGCTCTACCCGGATACGCAGACCTCCAACCCGCATGAGGCGCGCGATTACTACCACCAGCGTGTGCTCGTGCCCGCAGCCTATGAAGAATATCTGGGCGGGCTGGCATCGCATCTGGTCATCACCAATTACCACGCTTTCGAGCCACGCCAGCTCAGCGGCAACAAGCGCAACCCATTTGACGGCAAACGCGCCGCCGATGGCGGCAAGCAGCAGGAATACGAAAATGCCGGCCTCGTTATCAGGCGCGTGCTGGGCAAATTCAAACCGGGACGGCGGCTGCTGGTGCTCAATGACGAGGCGCACCATTGCTACCTGCCCAAAGCGCCGGGGCGCAACACCGAAGAGGACAACAGCGCCGAAGAAAACACACGCGCCGCCGTGTGGTTTTCCGGCTTGCGCTCCATTGCACAGGCTTTCAAACTGCGCAGCATTTATGACCTTTCCGCCACACCGTATTACCTCTCTGGCTCCGGCTACCCGGCGTATTCACTGTTTCCGTGGGTGGTCACCGATTTTGGCCTGATCGAAGCCATCGAGGCGGGCCTGGTGAAAATCCCCTTCCTGCCGGTGGATGACAGCAGCCACGAAATTAAAGAACCCGTGCTGCGCAATCTCTATGAAAACTGCCGCGACCAGTTGCCCAAAAAAGGCCAGCGCGGGCAACGCAAGGAAGACAAAAAACTAGGCAAGGTGCAGCAGGAAGAAAAGCCCAATCTTCCGGCGCTGGTAAAAACTGCGCTGGTACAGTTCGTTGCCCACTACCAGAAATACGAACAAGGCCTGCGCGAGCAAGGCGAGAAGGGGCGAGACCTGTTCAGCGAGCCGCCGGTACTCATCGTCGTGTGTAACAACACCATGGTTTCCAAGGAGGTCTACAAATATATCGCCGGGTACGAATACGACACAGAGACCGGTGAGCATATCGTCATACCCGGTATGTTTGATATTTTTTCCAACTACGACAACACCACCCGTGCGGCGCGCTCACGCCCCCCCACGTTGCTGATTGATTCTGACGCGCTGGAAAACTCCGGGCAGATTGACGACGACTTCAGGAAAATATTCTCCCCGGAAATCGAGCAGTTCAAGCGCGAATACCGCATCCGTCACCCGGAAAAATCCGCCGAAAAACTGGACGAGGTGGACATCCTGCGCGAGGTCGTCAACACCGTCGGCAAACCGCGCTCGCTGGGCAGCCACGTGCGCTGCGTGGTCAGCGTTTCCATGCTCACCGAAGGCTGGGACGCCAACACCGTCACCCACATCATGGGGCTGCGCGCCTTCGGCTCGCAATTGCTGTGCGAGCAGGTCGCCGGGCGCGCGTTGCGCCGCCGCAGCTATTTCATCGACCCCAAGACCGGCAAGTTTCCGCCCGAATATGCCCACATCATCGGCGTGCCGTTCAAGTTTTTCAAAGGTGGCGAGAGCGAGCTTCAGCCGCCGGTGGAATACGCCACCCTGCGCGCCCTGCCGG
>SCPW01000279.1 GCA_004298605.1 Gallionella sp. | reverse complement strand
CCAAAATACCTTTTATTGTGAAGGGAGAAGAGGGAAGGGAGAAGGGTAATACCGCCTCTCCGAGCAAAGGATGTGAGGTTTTATCCTTATCCCTTCCCCCTTCCCCCTTGTCCCTTCCCCTCTAAAATTGGTACATTTACAATTTCCCGCTCCCTAAGCGGCCTCGCGGAACCGCCCATAGCTGTAATGCGCCGCACACGCGCCCTCGCCCGACACCATGCACGAACCAATCGGGTTATCCGGCGTGCAGACCGTACCGAACAGTTTGCAATCCCGCGGACGCTTCACGCCGCGCAGGATCGCGCCACATTCGCATGCCTTGTTGTCCGCAATCGACACTGCCGGGATTTGAAAGCGCAACTCGGCATCGAAATCGGCATAGGGCGCCTTGATGCGCAGTGCGCTGTACGGCACCAACCCAAGGCCACGCCACTCGAATACGCGGCGCAATTCGAATACTTCCGCCACCAGCAACTGCGCCTTGAGGTTGCCCTCGCGCGTCACCGCGCGGGAGAATTCGTTTTCCACTTCGGCGCGGCCTGCGTTCAACTGCCGCACCAGCATCAATATCGCCTGCATCACATCCAGCGGCTCGAAACCGGCGATTACCACCGGCTTCTGGAACTCTTCGGCGAAATATTCGTAAGGGCGGCTGCCGATCACTGTCGACACGTGCGCCGGGCCGATGAAACCGTCCAGCGCCAGCACGCCAAACTGGCGTATTTCCGGCGATTGCAGGATATGCGAAATCGCCGAGGGGGTCAGCACGTGGTTGCAGAACACGCTGAAATTGGCGAGGCCGAGCGCCTGCGCCTGTTTGATCGCCACCGCCGTTGGCGGCGTGGTGGTCTCGAAGCCGATGGCGAAGAATACCACCTGCCGTTGCGGATTTTCCTGCGCGATCTTCACCGCGTCGGCGCTGGAATACACCATGCGCACATCCGCACCGCGCGCCTTGGCCTTCAGCAGGCTCATGCCGTCGGCGGCCGGCACACGCAGCATGTCGCCGTAGCAGCACAGGATCAGTCCCGGCATTTGCGCCAGTTGAATGGCATTCTCCACCCGCCCCGCCGGCAGCACGCACACCGGGCAGCCGGGGCCGTGGATCATGCGCACATTGGCGGGCAGCAGGTCGGCGATGCCGTAACGCGAAATCGCGTGGGTATGTCCGCCACAGAATTCCATCAGGTGATAGCGGCGCGGCGGATCGACCTCGCGCGCGATGTTCGCGGCGATATTTTTCGCCAGCGCACCGTCGCGGAATTCGTCGACGTATTTCATTTTGGGTGTTTCATTCTGGCGCAGCTCCGCCGATCTCCGCGAACAGCGCCAACGTCTGTGCCGCCTCTTCCGGGTCAAGTTTCTGCAACGCGAACCCGACATGCACGATCACATAATCTCCCACCGCGATGTCCTCGACCAGCGCCAGCGACACTTCCTTGCGCACCCCGCCAAGGTTGACGATGGCGCCGCCTTCAGAAATGAGCTGTTCAACGCAGGCAGGAATCGCGAGGCACATATTTATATTCCCTGTTTGATGGATTGCAGCGCAACCCACGCCTGCCCGAGCGAGATCGCGCTGTCGTTGGGCTGCATCTGCCGTGCGGTCAACACCCGCAGCCCTTGTACGGCAAGCCTGTCAGCCAAGGTGCGCAACA
>SCPW01000278.1 GCA_004298605.1 Gallionella sp. | reverse complement strand
CGCGGCCGGGATGAACACGGTATCGTCCATATCGAAGCCGAGTATCTGCCCCTTCGGCTCCATCACGCCGATCACCCGGTAGCGTTGCCCGCCGACGCGCAGATAGCCGCCGAGCGGGTTCTGCCCGGCGAACAGTTCCTGCCTGATCTTGGCGCCAAGCACGACGAAAGCGCGCGCCTGCGACGGGTCGTCGTCGGGCAGAAAGCTACCGGTCTGCACCCGGATCGAGAAGGCGTCGGTGAACTCGTGCCCGGCCCCATACACCATGGTGCGGCGCGTCTTGCCGTTGGCGCGCACCTCGGCGTTGCCCGTCACGCTGGAATTGACGTACTGGATAAAGGGAAGTCGGCGCACCGCTTGCGCATCCTCGATGGACAGCGGCCGCACCGAGCCGAGCATGCCGACGCTCGCGCCGTGCGTCTGTTTCTTGCCCGGCTGGATGCCGATCAGGTTGGTGCCGAACTGGCTGAACTCGGCCAGCACGAACTGGTGCAGGCCTTCGCCGATGGATGTCAGCAGGATCACCGCCGCAATGCCGACGGCGATACCCAGGCCGGTGAGAAAACTGCGCAGCCGGTAGGCGACGAAGCTGGAAGTAGTGAGGCGGATCAGGTCGGGAAATAACATTTCTCGGGCACCTCAGCTCCTCGCCAGCGCCATCACCGGGTCGAGCCGCGCCGCGCGACGCGCCGGCCACACGCTGAACAGGATGCCGGTGCCGAGCGCCGTGCCGAATGCCGCCAGCACCGCCCACCACGGCGCGGCGACGGGCAACGACGGGTAGATTTGCGCGATCACCCGCGTGCCGATTTCGCCGAGGATCAGACCCGCCACGCTGCCGATGCCGGACAGCAAAATCGCTTCGGCAAAAAATAAATTCCTGATTTGCGCGGCGGGTGCGCCCAACGCCTTGAGCAGGCCGATTTCCCTGACGCGCTGCGAAACGGCGATCAGCATCACGTTCATAATCAGGATGCCGGCCACCGCCAGGCTGATCGCGGCGATGCCGCCTATCGCCAGCGTCAGCGCGCGCAGGATACGGTCAAAAGTCGCCAGCACCGCATCTTGCGTGATAACGGTCACGTCGCGTTCGCCGTTATGGCGGCGGGTTAAAATTTCTTCGGCATCGCGTTTGGCCTGTTCGACCGCGTCGCGGCTTTTCGCTTCCACCAGGATGCGGAACAGGCCGGAGGTGTTGAACAGTATATGCGCCGAAGCGACCGGCACGATGACCAGTTCATCGGTATTGAAGCCCATCGATTCGCCCTGACCCGCCATCACGCCGATTACGCGAAAGCGCCGATCCCCGAGGCGCACCAGAGCTCCGACGGCTGGCGTCTGGCCGAACAACTCGCTTTTGATTTTGGCGCCCAGCACGCACACCGACTCGCTGGAGCGCATATCGCCGGCGGGCAGGAATTGCCCTTGCGCCAGGCTCATATGGCGCACTTCCAGCAGGTCGGCTGTCGAGCCCAGCACGGCCACTTCGCGGTTGCGCGCATCGCGGGAAATTTGCGACGAACCCACCGTCAGCGGCGCGATGCGCCCGATCGCGCGGCTGCGCAGCAAGGCTTGCGCGTCGTCCAGGCCGAGCTCGCGCGGGATTTGCCCGAGCAACATGCCGGGCCCGAACCCCGCCGTTTCGGTGCGCCCGGGAAATACGATCAGCAGATTGGAGCCCAACGAAGAAAACTGGTTGATGACATAACGGCGCGCGCCCTCGCCCAATCCGGTCAGCACCACCACCGACGCCACGCCGATGGACATCGCCAATATCATCAGCAAGGTGCGGGCGCGGCTGCCGCGCAGGCTGCCCAACGCAAATTGCGCGACGTCAACCGGCTTCATTTTCCGCGCCCGGTTTCACCGGTGATTTGCCCTCGCCGACAATCTGCCCATCCACCATATGCAACTGGCGCGTCGCGCGCCCGCCGATGGCCGGATCGTGGGTGACGACGATCAAAGTGACCTGTTGCGCGACGAGTTGTTCGAGCAGGTTCATCACTTCTTTCCCTGTCGCCTGGTCCAGATTGCCGGTCGGCTCGTCGGCCAGCAGCACGGCGGGGTGCATGATGGTGGCGCGCGCGATCGCCACGCGCTGGCGCTGCCCGCCGGAGAGCTGGTCGGGACGATGATCGGCGCGATCCGTCAGGCCGTAGCTCTCCAGTAACTGCGCCACGCGCGCCTTGCGCTCGGCGGCGGGAACGCCCGCCAGAATCAGCGGCAACTCGATGTTCATTGCGGCGGTCAGGCGCGGCACCAGATGGAACGCCTGAAACACGAAGCCGATTTTTTCGCTGCGCACTTTGGCTTGCCGCGCGTCATCCAAAGCGGTGACGTTCCCGCCATCCAGCCGGTAAGTGCCGGCGCTCGGGCGATCCAGCAGCCCGATCAGATTGAGCAGCGTCGATTTGCCGGAACCGGACGGCCCCATGATGGAGACATAATCGCCCGCCGCGATGTTCAGGTCGATGTCGCGCAGCGCGGCAACCTGCTGGTCGCCGACCATGAAGCTGCGGCTGACTTGCTCGAATTGGATCATTTTGTAAAAGAGGTGGGGGAGAGGTGGAGGGCGTCAAAACCAACCCCTCCCGGCCTCCCCTTGTCAGAGGAGGAGATACCTGCCTCCCCCTTTATCAGGGGGGACTGAGGGGGGTTGGTTTTGACGTTTTCCGTTTCACTTTTCACGGCATCACCGTTCGCGTTTCACTTCTTTTCTTCCGGCTGCACCCGCGCGCCAGCCTTCACACCCTCTTTGTCGAGCGACAGCACAATCTGGTCACCTTCGTTCAACCCGGAAGTAATCCCGGTGTATTCCCAGTTGGCCAGGCCGACCACCACGGCGCGTTCCTCAAGCGCGCCATCTGCCCGATAAAACAGTACACGCTTGCCTTCAAGCAGCGCCTGCGTGGGGATGCGCAGCGCCTTCTCCTGCGCGGCATGGACGATCTCCACATCCGCACTGTAGCCGACCAGCAGATTCTCTGCGGTCGGCGGTTCGACAAACTCTACCTCCACTTCGACGGTGCGCGCCTGCTTCTCCAGCTCCAGCACGTAGGGTGCGATGCGCTTGACCCGACCCGCAAAAGATTTGCCCTTGATCGCATCCAGCGTGATGCGGCCCATCTGCCCTATCCTGATATTGGCCGCATCCACTTCATCGATCGGCGCGCTGACAAACATGCAGCGGTCGTCGATCAGGTCGATGGCCGGCGGAGTCGGAATGCCGGGCGGCGACGGTGTGGCGTATTCGCCCAGCTCGCCGCTGATGTCGGCCACGATACCGTCGAACGGCGCACGCAACACCATGCGCCGCAGGCCGGCGCGCGCCACGGCAATGCGCGAACGGCTTTGCTCGATCTCGCTGCGCGCCGCGCCGCAGGATGCCTGCTTGGCCTTTGCGTCCGCCTCGGCGCGCTCCAACCCCTCCGGCGAAAGAAAACCGCGCTCACGCAGTTGCCGCGCCCGCGCCGCTTCCCTGGCGCTCAGATCGGCGATCGTGCAGATCTCTTCGACGTGCGTAACCACCGTCTTGAGTTGCTGCTCCGCCAGGCGCGCCTGCGCCCGCAAATCTTCGTTCCACAATTCCAGCAACACCTGGCCTTCCTTGACCCGTTCGCCCTTTTTTACCAGCAGTCGCTCGATCTGGCCGCCCGCCGGAGGAGCCAGCTTGGCGCGGCGGCACGCCTTGACAGTCCCCGCGCGGGTATTGCTCACCGTCGCCTCGACCATCCCGCGCCCTGCCTTGACCAGTTGCACGCGGATCGGCTCGGGGCGCGTGAAGTGCCATGCCGCAGCCGCCAGCAATGCCAGCCCCGCCACCCACAAAAGGTAACGGGAAAAATTATTACGCTTGTCGCGCCGGGAAAAAGCCATGAAACTCCCCACAAAATATCGGGTAAGCGCGGCATACCGCAAAACCTCCGCAGATAGCCGCATCCAAGCGGTAGGATACCAGCAAACTCCAATTTATTTTGCTGCCTCGTTTTTTCCGGTCAGTTGCGCTAGAATCGCGCACATTTTTTAAGTCAGGCGTATAAAAATCGTGGCATTGATTGTTCAGAAGTACGGCGGTACGTCGGTCGGCAGCACCGAGCGTATCAAGAACGTGGCGCGGCGCGTCGCGAAATTCAAGGCACAGGGGCATCAGGTCGTGGTGGTACTCTCCGCGATGAGCGGCGAAACCAACCGCCTGATCGCGCTCGCCAAGGAAATCCAGAAACATCCCGATCCGCGCGAGCTGGATGTGATCGTCTCCACCGGCGAACAGGTCACCATCGGCCTGCTGGCGATGGCGCTCAAGGAATTGGGGCTGAACGCTAAAAGCTACACCGGCGGGCAGGTCAAGATTCTCACCGACAGCGCCTTCACCAAAGCGCGCATCGTCAGCATCGACGAGCAGAATATCCGCACCGATCTGGCGAACGGCTGCGTGGTGGTGGTGGCCGGTTTCCAGGGCATGGATGAAAACGGCAACATCACCACGCTGGGGCGCGGCGGTTCCGACACGACGGGCGTGGCGATTGCCGCCGCGCTGCAAGCCGACGAATGCCAGATTTACACCGACGTGGATGGCGTTTACACCACCGACCCGCGCATGGTTCCCGAAGCGCGCCGCCTGAAGAGCATCACCTTCGAGGAAATGCTGGAAATGGCCAGCCTGGGTTCCAAGGTTTTACAAATTCGTTCGGTGGAATTTGCCGGAAAATACAAGGTCAAGCTGCGCGTGCTGTCCAGCTTTGAAGAAGATGGCGAAGGCACGCTGATTACTTTTGAGGATGACGACAAGATGGAAAAAGCCATTATCTCCGGGATCGCGTTCAATCGCGATGAAGCAAAAATTACCGTGATGGGCGTGCCCGACAAACCCGGCATCGCCTACCAGATTTTGGGGCCGATCAGCGATGCCAACATCGACGTGGACATGATTATCCAGAACGTCGGCGTGGATGGCTCGACGGACTTTTCGTTTACCGTACACCGCAACGATTTCACCAAGGCGATCGACATCCTGAAGAGCAAGGTGCAACCCCACATCGGCGCGCGCGACGTGGTCGGCGACAGCAAAACCACCAAAGTCTCCGTGGTGGGCGTGGGCATGCGCTCGCACGTCGGCATCGCCAGCAAAATGTTCCGCACCCTGGCGGAAGAAGGCATCAACATCCAGATGATCTCCACCTCGGAAATCAAGATTTCCGTGGTCATCGACGAGAAATACCTGGAACTGGCCGTGCGCGTATTGCACAAGGCGTTCGATCTGGACCAGGAAGACGCGTAATTGCGATGAGCCAAGGCGGTCAACGCCAATTCATCCCGAAGCGTTAACCCGCTTATGAACAGGGCTATGTTTGCAAAACCAACCCGCCCATATTAGTATGCCCGCGCCCTGGATCGGGGTGTGGTTTATAAAACAACTTTAATTGGAGAGATTGTTATGAAGGCACAATGGATAGGTATCGCAGCAGCTACAGCCGCGTTGATGTTTGCCGGTCAGGCAAGCGCAATGGATGCGGAGGCGGGCAAGGCATTGCTCAAGAAAAACGGTTGCCTCAATTGCCATGGCATCGACAGCAAGGTTATGGGCCCTTCATATAAGGAAGTCAGCGCAAAATATGCCGGTAATGCCGATGCGAAAGCCAAGCTGGTCGGCGTAATCAAGAACGGCAGCAAAGGTGCATGGGGTGCTGAAGACGTCATGCCTCCTATGAAAAAAGTCACCGATGAAGACAGCGCCGCCATGGTGGATTTCATCTTGTCAATCAAGTAATTACAACAAAGCACACAGGAGCCGGCTTCCCGGCGGTTCCATCCCTGAAAAGCCAGCTTCCACGCTGGCTTTTTTTATATTTCAGGGAGCCTTTAGTGTTGTGAAAGATTGGCGGCAAAACGCCGCAGCTTGCCCCGCAGATATTCCCGCGACAGGAGGGTGTTAAACTTCATCCACCTCAGAGTTTCAACCGCAGCAATTTTTATGATAACCATCACTCCGCGCAGTATCCCCGCACCAGCCCTGCAATCCCTGCTTGATGCCGGGTATTCCGTAGCCCTGGCAAAAATTTTTGCGGCGCGCGGCATTACGGACAGCAAACAGCTTGGCACTTCGTTTGCCGATCTGCTGCCGTTCGACAATCTGAAAAATGTACATGAAATGGCGCGCCTGCTGGCCGACTCAATTGCCGCGCAGAAAAAACTGCTGGTCATCGCCGACTACGACGCCGACGGCGCAACGGCCTGTGCGGTGGCCGTGCGCGGGCTGCGCGCCTTCGGTGCGCGAGTCGATTTCATCGTGCCGAACCGTTTTGAATACGGCTATGGATTGACGCCCGAGATCGTCCATCTTGCATCTCGCTCACAGCCCGATATTTTATTGACAGTGGATAACGGCATCGCCAGCGTCGAAGGTGTCGCCGCCGCCAACCGGCTGGGGATGCAAGTGCTGGTGACCGATCATCACCTGCCCGGCGACGCGTTGCCGGATGCCGCCTGCATCGTTAATCCCAACCAGCCCGGCTGCATGTTCCCCAGCAAGCATCTGGCGGGCGTGGGCGTAATGTTTTACGCGCTGCTGGCGTTGCGCGCCGAGTTGCGTATCAGAGGACAGATGACAGAGGACAGAGGACGGAAGCTCGTTGAATTGCTCGATCTGGTCGCCTTGGGCACCGTCGCCGACGTGGTGAAGCTGGACCAGAACAACCGCATCCTGGTGCAACAGGGTTTGCAGCGCATCCGCGCCGGGCGCGCTTGTGCCGGGATCAACGCCTTGCTGCAAGTCGCCAAAAAATCGCTATCCAAGGTTTCAAGCACCGATCTGGGCTTCACCGTCGGGCCGCGCCTGAATGCGGCGGGGCGGCTGGACGATATGAGCCTGGGCATCAACTGCCTGCTGGCCGACGATGCCGCAACCGCGATGGAAATCGCCGCAGAACTGGACGCGCTCAACCGCGAGCGGCGCAGCATCGAGGCCGATATGCAGGACAGCGCGAATGCCGCGTTGGAACAGAGCGACCCCGGCGATAATTTCACCCTCGCGCTGTTCGATGAAACTTGGCATCAAGGCGTGATCGGCATCCTCGCCTCGCGCCTGAAAGATAAATTTCATCGCCCGGTAATCGCCTTCGCCCGCGCCATCGCTGGCGCGGGCGAAGGCGATTACCG
>SCPW01000277.1 GCA_004298605.1 Gallionella sp. | reverse complement strand
CGGTGCGCTGTTTTTCGCCGCCGCTCAGGTCGCGCGGGTAGGCGTGGACCCGCCGCCCCAGGCCGACGTGATCGAGCAATTCCGCCGCCTCTGCCCTGATAGCCTGTTTCGGCCTGCCCTTCATGCGCAGCACCACCTCGACATTTTCCTGCGCCGTCAGCGAGCGGAACAGGTTGAATGCCTGAAACACAAAGCCGAAATAGCGGCGGCGGATATTCGCCAGTTCGCGCTCATCGCATGCGCCGATGTTGCGGCCATGCACCAGCACCTCGCCGGCCGTGGGCCGCAAAATGCAGCCCATGATCGACAGCAGCGTAGTCTTGCCCGAGCCGGACGGCCCCATGATGAGCAGCACTTCATCCTGCGCCAGCGTCACGCTGGCGGACTCCAGCGCCACCACTTCTCCGGCGCCTTCGCCATAGGTTTTGCCGACCGCGCGCGCTTCGAGAATCATTTTATCCATGCCCGTCACTCGCGAAATACCATGACCGGATCCAGCGTCTTGACCTTGCGCACCGAGATGTGGGCCGCACCCAGGCAGGTCGCGACAATGATCGCAAACACCACGGCGAAAAGCAGCGGCGGTAACTGCATCATCACCCCGGCGCCTTCGATGCCACCGCGCGCCGCCAGGGTCACGATCGCCCCGATAGCGAAACCCAGCACCGCGCTCACCGCCGCCTGGGTGAGTATCACCAGATTGATGTCGTTATTCTGCGCCCCCATCGCCTTGAGCGTGCCGTAATCGCGCAGGTGTTCTATCGTGCCCGCATAGATGGTCTGCCCGACAATGGCGCCACCGATCAGCACGGCGAGTATCGCGGTAAGGAAAAAGGCCATACCCATGCCGGTCTGGATAGTCCAATAGTTGACCGTGCGGTTGATGAATTCCTGTTTGGTGAAGACATCGTTGTCCGGCAGCGCGGCACGCAGGCTCTGCGCTACCTGCGCCACCCTGGCCGGGTCTTTGAGCTTGGCGACAATGAACGAAGTCTGGCCTTCGAAATCGGTGCCCATCAGGCTTTGGCTCACTTCGTTATAGGAGGTGAAGACCACCGGAATGGTGGTGAAACTGAGCGCCTCCCGCGACAACCCCACCAGCTTGAATGACTGTTCCTTGAACAGATTGAGTTCCCATGTCGAGCCCAACTCAAGCTTGCCCAAGCGTTGCCGCGAACTCTCGTCCATGATGATGTAGCTCCCGCCCTTGACATCGGCTGCGGCGCCCGCGGCCATGGCCCACGGGCCGCCGACACCGGTATCCGGATTGAAACCGATCACCTGCGCCTGTTCGCGGCGGCCATCCGCCAGCTTCAGGAACGCGAACCAGACATGAATTTTCTCCGCCCACAACACTTCGTCAAGCGCGCGGACGCGGTTGATGCGATAGGCGGGGAAGGGCTGCGTGAAATCGAAATTGGGCACATTTTTCGACACCACCCAGATATC
>SCPW01000035.1 GCA_004298605.1 Gallionella sp. | reverse complement strand
CGCAAGCGCGCAGCCATCGTTACCAACACGACGGTAGCGCCGCTTTATCTGGAAAAACTCCAGCAAACTTTGCAGCGCATCGGTGTCAGCGCCATTCCGATTGTGCTGCCGGATGGCGAGGAATATAAAAATTCCGCCACGCTGAATCTGGTTTATGACGCATTGCTGACCCACCGCTGCGAGCGCACCACGCCGCTGATCGCGTTGGGCGGCGGTGTGATCGGCGACATGACCGGCTATGCCGCCGCGACCTATTTGCGCGGTGTGCCGTTCATCCAGATACCGACCACGCTGTTGGCGCAGGTGGATTCCTCGGTGGGCGGCAAGACCGGCATCAACCATCCGCTCGGCAAAAACATGATAGGCGCGTTCTACCAGCCGCAGTTGGTGCTGGCCGACACGGATACGCTGAACACCTTGCCGGACAACGAGCTGTCGGCGGGTATCGCCGAGGTGATCAAATATGGGCTGATCCGCGACCTGCCGTTCCTCGAATGGCTGGAGCAGAACATGGAGAAGTTGCTGGCGCGCGACACCGCCGCGCTGCAATACGCGATTGCGCGCAGTTGCCGGAACAAGGCCGAGGTCGTTGCGGCGGACGAACGCGAGAGCGGCGAACGCGCCTTGCTGAATCTGGGGCACACTTTCGGTCACGCCATCGAATCGGGCATGGGCTACGGCAACTGGCTGCACGGCGAAGGCGTGGCGGCCGGCACCATCATGGCGGCAGACTTGTCGCACCGCCTGGGATGGATAGCCGCACAAGATGTGGCGCGCGTTCGCAGCCTGTTCGAGCGCGCCAATTTACCGGTTATTGCACCCGATATTGGCGCTGATAAGTATCTTGAATACATGGGGCTGGACAAGAAAGTAGAAGGCGGCAAGATCCGTTTTGTATTGCTCAAGGAAGTCGGGCGCGCCGTCGTTTATGGCGATGTGCCGCCAGCTTTGTTGCAGCAGACATTAGAGGCTTGCGTTGGTGGCTGAACTCGCATCTTACGCCGTCAATGAAAGCAACTCGCGCGGCCGAAAAATAGCGGAGCCCGCGCCGCACGGGCGCAGCGAATTCCAGCGCGACCGCGACCGCATCATCCATTCGGGCGCATTTCGCCGCCTCGAATACAAGACCCAAGTGTTCGTCAACCACGAAGGCGACCTGTTCCGCACCCGCCTGACCCACAGCATCGAAGTGGCGCAAATCGCGCGTTCCATCGCGCGTCGCCTGCGTTTGAACGAAGACCTCGCCGAAGCGATTTCTCTGGCACATGATCTGGGACACACGCCGTTCGGCCATGCCGGGCAGGACGCGCTGAATGCCTGCATGAAAGCGTATGGCGGCTTTGAACACAACCTGCAATCGTTGCGCGTGGTGGATTCGCTGGAGGAGCGCTATGCCGCATTCGGCGGGCTGAACCTGTGTTTCGAGACGCGCGAAGGCATTCTCAAACACTGCTCGGCAGCGAACGCCGCGCAACTGGGCGAGGTGGGGCAGCGCTTTCTGAACAACCGCCGCCCTTCGCTGGAAGCGCAAATCGCCAATCTCGCCGATGAAATCGCCTACAACAACCACGATGTGGACGACGGCCTGCGCTCGGGCTTAATCACGCTCGAACAGCTTGCCGCCGTCCCGCTGGTGGCAGAGCATCTGGAAGAAGTGCGCCGCGCCTATCCCGGTTTGACCGGGCGGCGCGTGGTGCATGAAACGGTGCGGCGCATGATTAACACGCTGGTGTCGGATTTGATCCGGCAGAGCGAACACAATATCGGCAAACAGAATCCGACCACGCTGGAAGACGTGCGCAGTTCACCGGCAATGATTGCATTCAGCACCGAGATGAACGAGCGGCAGCGTGCGCTAAAAAACTTTTTGCACATCCATTTGTACCGCCATTATCGCGTGTTGCGCATGAGCAGCAAGGCACAGCGCATCATCGGCGACCTGTTCGGCGTCTTCATGGCGGACAACCGCCTGCTGCCACCGCAGTTTCAATGCCAAGCCGAACCGGATCGAGCCCGCGCAGTCGCCGACTATATCGCCGGCATGACCGACCGTTACGCGATCCGCGAACATCGCCGCATCTTTGCGGTGGAAGAGGTATCGTAGGGGCGCGATTCATCGCGCCCTGATCTTTGATGCATCCGAAAAAAGGGCGCGATGAATCGCGCCCCTACAAAACCTACCGCCGCCAGAAGCGCGGTGTAAACAGGATCAGCACGGTGAAAATTTCCAGCCGCCCGATCAGCATCGCGGACGTGCAGACCCATGTCTGAAAATCGTTCAGCCCCTGATAATTGCTGGCTGGTCCCACCATCCCCAAACCTGGCCCCGCATTGTTGATACATGCAATGATGGCCGTGAACGCCGAGATGAAATCCAACCCGCTAATCAACAGCAAAAAGGTCAGCGTGGCCACGCTCATGAAATATAGAAAAATGAAACCCAGCACGGCAAACACGATGTTGTTGGCGATCACGTGGCCGCCGATTTTCATCGGATTGACTACGGTCGGGTGCAGCAGCTTGAGGAACTCGCGCCCGGCCTGCTTGAACAGCACCAGCGTGCGGATCATTTTGATGCCGCCCCCCGTAGAGCCGGAGCTGGCAACCACACAGCTCAGAAACAGCATCCACATCGGCGCAAATATCGGCCACTGATTGAAGTCTACACTGGCAAAACCGCAGTCCGTCGCCAGCGAAACCAGATTGAAACTGGCGTGGCGCAACGCTGTCCAGAAACTCGGGTAGATGCCTTGCCACCACAGAAAGGTGCCGATCCCTACGCAGCTTGCCAGGGTAACCGCGACTGTGGCGATGCCTTCTACATCGCGCAAATAAAGCAACACGCTCTTTGCGCGCCACGCCAGAAAATGCGTGGCAAAATTCATCGCGGCAATCAGCATGAACACGATCAGCACCGCTTCGATTGCCGGGGAATCGAAATAGCCGACGCTGGCATCGTGCGTGGAAAACCCGCCCAGCCCCATCGCTGCGAAGGCATGGCAGATCGCATCCAGCCAATTCATGCCTACAACCTTCAACGACAAAATACAAGCGATGGTGATCACCAAATAAACCAACCAGAGATTGCGTGCCGTTTCGGTGATGCGCGGGGTCAACGAGGATTCTTTCATCGGCCCCGGCGTCTCCGCCTTGAATAATTGGCGTCCGCCAATCCCGAGCAGCGGCAGGATCGCCACCGCCAGCACGATGATGCCCATGCCGCCCAGCCAGTTCAGTTCATGGCGCCAGACATTGATCGCGGGCGGCAGGTTATCCAGCCCGGTCAGCACGGTCGCACCGGTGGTGGTCAGCCCGGACATGGTTTCGAAATAGGCGTCGGTGAAGGACAAACCGGGGATCATCATCAGCAACGGGATCGTGGCAAACATGGGCATCGCCGTCCACATCGCCACCACCAGCAGATAGCCGTGCCGGATCGACAGTTCGCCTTTGTAGCGGCGCGTCAACAGCCACATCAAAAAACCGATAGCCAACGTCCAGAGCATCGCCAGCAAAAAATCCAGCAGCATGGTGTAATCGAAATAGATGGCGGCGGTAGCCACCGGCATGAGGTAGGCCGCGCTGAATACCACCAGCATCAGTCCCAGAGCGTGAATAACCGTCAGCGCGCGTTGCATCAAAAGAATCCGAGGTTTACTTGGAACAGCTTCTCGACCTTGCGCACGATAGCTTTGTTGATGACGAACACGATAACGTGGTCATCGGACTCGATGATCGTATTGCGGTGCCCCATGATGACCTCGTCGCCGCGCACGACCGCACCGATGGTCGCGCCCTTGGGCAGATCGACCTCGTCGATGCGCCGCCCCACCACGCGCGAAGACTGGCGGTCGCCGTGCGCCACCAGTTCGAGCGCTTCCGCCGCGCCGCGCCGCAGGGAATGCACCGCCGCGACATCGCCCTGCCGCACATAGGCCAGCAGCGAGCCGATG
>SCPW01000276.1 GCA_004298605.1 Gallionella sp. | reverse complement strand
GCAAGCCGGGCAGCGCGGGCGTTCCGTGGTATTGCTCGACCACGCCAAAAAACTTGCGGAGAAAATCCGCATCTCCGGCGGCGGGCACTGCAACTTCACCAACCTCAACGTCAAACCGGAAAACTTTATTTCCTCTAACCCCGACTTCTGCCGCTCGGCGCTGGCGCGCTACACGCCGCAGGATTTCATCGCGCTGCTGAAAAAACATAATATCGGCTATCACGAAAAAACTCTCGGGCAACTGTTTTGCGATGATGAGTCGGATGTGATTATCGCCATGCTCAGGGGCGAGTGCGAGGCGGCTGGCGTGAAGCGCTTCATGTCGTGCGAGATCGAAGAAATCAAATATTCTCCGCCGCCGGATGACGGGGACGCGCAAGGGCGGAAGCAGAAGTTTCACGTCAGCACCTCGCGCGGCGAATTTACTTCGACCTCGCTGGTGGTTGCGACAGGCGGGCTGTCTATCCCGAAAACCGGCGCGACGCCGTATGGCTACCACGTTGCGGAGCAGTTCGGCATTCCCATCGCCAAGCCCAAACCCGGCCTAGTGCCGTTGAGCTTCGCGCCGGATGACTGGAAGCCTTATGCCGATCTGACCGGCGTTTCGCTCGATGTGGTGGTCGGTTTCGGCAAGCAGTCGTTCCGCGAAAACATGCTGGTCACCCATCGCGGCTTGAGCGGCCCGGCGATATTGCAAATTTCTTCCTACTGGCAGCATGGCCAGCCGCTGCATATCAATCTGTTGCCGGAGTGCGATATGGCGGCCTTGCTGGACGAGTATAAGAGCAGCAAGAAGCTGCTGAGCAATTTTCTGACGCAATGGTTCCCCAAAAACTTCTCCGATGTGTGGTGCGCGCAGTTGGATAGCATCGAGAACAAGCCGCTCAACCAGTACAACGACAAGCAACGCAAACAGATCGCCGCGCAACTGCACGACTGGCAGATCACCCCGAGCGGCACGCTGGGCTACACCAAGGCCGAAGTGACCTGCGGCGGGGTGGATACCCGCGCGCTGTCGTCGAAAACCATGGAGTGCATCGAGGCGCCGGGGCTGTATTTCATCGGCGAAGTGCTGGACGTGACCGGGCAACTGGGCGGCTATAACTTCCACTGGGCGTGGGCGTCGGGCCATGCGGCGGGGCAGGCCGTTTGATGCTATAGTTTCCGCGTGCTTTTTTGGCATTCAACCCGGAGGAACTCATGATGCGTATCTTATGGATAGTGTTGCTGACCTTGATATTGACTGGCTGCGGCTACAACACATTTCAAACCACCGATGAGCAGATCAAGGCGAGTTGGGCAGAAGTGCTGAACCAGTACCAGCGGCGTGCCGACTTGATCCCTAACCTGGTCAACACCGTCAAGGGATTTGCCGCGCAGGAGCAGGCCGTGCTGCTGGGTGTCACCGAAGCGCGCGCCAGAGTCGGCAGCATCCAAGCCACGCCCGAACTGATTAACGACCCGCAGGCATTCGCCAAGTTCCAGTCGGCACAAGGCGAGCTGACTTCGGCATTGAGCCGCTTGATGGTGATCGTGGAGAACTACCCGCAACTGAAATCTGACGCGAACTTCCGCGATTTGCAGGCGCAACTGGAAGGCACCGAGAATCGTGTCACCGTAGCGCGCAACCGCTATATCAAGGCGGTGCAGGAATATAACGTCGCGATACGCTCTTTCCCGAGCAACCTGACCGCAATGATGTTCGGCTATTCCGTGAAGCCGTCGTTTACGGTGGAAAACGAAAAAGAGATTTCCCACGCGCCGACGGTCGACTTCTCCGCACCCAAGGCAGCTCCATCGAAATGACATTCCGGGATTGCCCGTTCATGCTTCGACAGGCTCAGCACGAACGGGCAATTGCCGAGCCACATAATGGCCGTTCGCACTGAGCTTGTCGAAATGCGACTGATGAGGTATCCATGAAAAGATTTTGCGCACGGCTTCTGCTGTTTGCACTGCTGTTATGCGGCGTAGCGCATGCCGAGGTCGCCTTCCCGCAGTGGACGCAGCCCGTCATCGACCTTACCGGCACGCTGGAACCGGCGCAGATACAGGTTCTGAACGAACGGCTGGCTGCCTTCGAAGCACGTAAAGGTTCGCAGATCGGCGTGCTGGTGTTGTCCACCACGCAGCCGGAGACCATCGAGCAATTGGGCATCCGTGTTTTTGATGAGTGGAAGCTGGGGCGCCGGGGGGTGGATGATGGCGTGCTGTTGCTTGTGGCCAAGGATGATGACAGGTGGCGCATCGAAGTTGGTTACGGGCTGGAAGGATCGCTGACTGATGTGGCGGCGACGCGCATCGCAAGGGATGTCATCTTTCCACATTTCAAGCGCGGTGATTACTATGCAGGCATCGATGCAGGCGTGTCGGCGATCGCTAAGATCGTTGACAGTGAACCTCTGCCGCCTCCAACACGGCGCGCCGACTCGACAAGCAGTAACGATCCGCTTGGCTTCATGAAGTTTATGGGAGGTTTTTTAATATTGGCACTATTGGGAATCACCGCGATTTACCGTTACACCGTGCGGCTAAAGGCCGGCAACAACGATACCCGCGACGGCGGTAAATCTGCCATGGACAGGGTCCGGGGAGACCATTAGTTGAGCATCGGGCGCATCGGGAAATATGTTCTGCTTGCGCTGCTGTTGGTCGGAGCGGCGCAAGCCGACGTGGCTGTACCGCCGCTCACCCGGCGCGTCACCGACCTCACCGCCACGCTGGATGCACAACAAACCCAAACACTGGAATCGCGCCTCACTTCATTTGAAGCTGAGAAGGGTGCGCAGCTTGCGGTGCTGATCGTGCCGACTACCCAACCGGAAACCATCGAGCAGTTCGGCATTCGCGTCGTCGAGGCGTGGAAGCTTGGGCGCAAGGGTGCCGACGACGGCGCGCTGCTGCTCGTCGCCAAGGATGACCGCACCCTGCGCATCGAAGTGGGTTATGGGCTGGAAGGGGTGTTGAACGATGCCACGGCGCATCGCATCGTCGATGAAGTCATCGTGCCGCGTTTCAAGCGCGGCGAGTTTTATCCCGGCATCGAATCCGGCACGGCAGCGATGATGCGGGTGATCGACGGCGAACCCTTGCCGCCGCCACGGCGCGCCGCAGCAAGCGGGACATATGACATCGAGTCGCTGCTGTTCATCGGGTTCGGGTTGGTGGTGGTCGCCGGCGGCATGTTGCGCGCGATGCTCGGGCGCTTTCCCGCCGCCATGCTGATGGGCGGGGTGCTGGGCGGGTTGGCCTGGTTGATGGTCGCGCCGCTGTTGGTTGCACTGCTGGTCGGGTTGATGGCATTCGTGTTTGTGCTGCTGGGTGGTTCGGGGCGCGGCTTGGGCGGCTACGGCGGCGGGTTTGGTGGAAGCCGTGGCGGTGGGTTCGGGGGAGGAGGCTTCGGCGGCGGGGGCGGCGGGTTTGGTGGCGGCGGTGCTTCGGGGCGATGGTAATGAACTTTAAACGCATCATGCGACATCTATCCACCGGTCGTGCCGCAGTGCGGCGCGTTTTCCCGTCGCGCACGCTGGATGCGGTTGAACAAGCTATTCGCGCAACTGAAGCGCGGCACGATGGGCAAATCCGTTTTGCGGTCGAGGCCGCATTGGACTTGTCGCCGCTGCTCGCCGGGCAGACGGCGCGCGAACGGGCGATTGAGGTATTTTCCCAATTGCGCGTTTGGGATACCGAGCACAACAACGGCGTGCTGATTTATTTGCTGCTGGCGGACCGCGATGTCGAGATCGTCGCAGATCGCGGTATCCACGCAAAACTTGGCGCAGAAGTATGGGAAGCAATTTGCCGTGAAATGGAAGCAGCGTTTTGCGGCGGCAAGTTTGAAGATGGTGTGCTTGCCGGGATTCACGCCGTTGGCGCCCATCTGGCGCACCACTTTCCGCCGCGCGGCGGCAAGCCCAATGAAATGCCGGATAGCCCGGTAATGCTGTAGTGGGCGGCATAAAGGGAGCCTCTGAAAATCCACATTTCATCCCGGCTGATGGAGCTGCTGACCATTCCGCTCAGTTTCCAAAAAACGGCAACCAAGTGGCTGGTTATGCGGCGTTGCACAAACTTGCTTGAGCGTCGATCCGGGTATTTCTAATCCCGCAGCTTACAGAGGCCACACATGAAAATAGGCATTCCAAAAGAAATCAAAACCAACGAAAACCGCGTCTCGCTGACCCCGGCAGGGGCGGAGGCTCTGGCATCGGCGGGGCACACGGTTATCGTGGAAACGGGAGCGGGGCTGGGGAGCGGGTTCAGCGATGCGCAATACCTGGCGGCGG
>SCPW01000275.1 GCA_004298605.1 Gallionella sp. | reverse complement strand
TTCCAGATACAGGTCGGCAGGCGAGCGTAATTCCGCGCGGCGCCGCAACACCGCCGCATGTGTCGCGCCCGAATCGAACCACACGTCCAGCGTATGGGTCAGTTTTTTATAGTGCTCCGCCTCTGCGCCCAACAAATCCACCGAGTTCAGGCTGAACCATGCCTCGATGCCGTCGCGCTCGACCAGCCTGGCCACCTGCTCCAGCAATTCCGGCGTGCGAGGGTGCAACTGGCCGGTTTCCTTATGCACGAAAAACGGCATCGGCACGCCCCAGTTGCGCTGGCGCGACACGCACCAGTCGGGGCGGTTTTTGATCATCGCTTCGAGGCGGGCGCGCCCCCAGGCCGGGAAGAATTCGGTCTGTTCGACGGCGCGGTTGGCGATATCGCGCAAGGTCGGGCCATCATGCGGCGCATGGGCACGTTTTTCCCGCACCAGTTTTTCGACATCGGCATCCATCGGATAGGCGACATTGCCCATCCCGATGAACCACTGCGGCGTGGAACGGAAAATGATCGGCGTCTTGTGGCGCCAGCAATGCGGGTAGCTGTGCTGCATCTTTTCCATGTGCAGCAAATGGCCGCTGGCTTGCAGCGCGCTCAGCACGATGTCATTTGCCTTCCACACGAACACACCGGCCAGCGGTACACCGCCTACGGGTGGTGTAGTGGAAATGAATTTGCCGTCGTCACCGACCGGGTTGTCGGTCGGCAAACCATATTTCTGCCCGACAAAATAATCGTCCAGGCCGTGCGCCGGCGCGGTGTGTACAGAACCTGTGCCAGCCTCAGTGGTCACATGATCGCCCAGAATAACAGGCACTTTCCGCTTGTAAAACGGGTGCTGAAGCGCCAACCGCTCGAGCTTTTTGCCGCGACATGTCCCCACAATTTCGAACGAGGTCATCCCGTAGCGTGCCATGCAGGAAGCCACCATCGGCTCGGCTAATACCAGATATTTTTGCCCTTCATCCCGCCCGCATTTGACCAGGGCATAGGCCAGCTCCGGATGCACGGAAACCGCTTCGTTTGCCGGCAGCGTCCAGGGCGTCGTTGTCCAAATGACGATGCTGATGGTTTTTCCACGGGAATCGTAATCCGCCCGCTCACTCACAAAATCGAACTGCTGTTGAGCATCATGGGCGTGCCCTGCTGCATTACTGAAATCAAAAGCAACGTCAATCGCGGGCGAGGTCTTGTCCTCGTATTCCACTTCCGCTTCGGCCAGCGCCGACTGGCAATCCAGGCACCAGTTCACCGGCTTGAAGCCCTGATACAGATAGCCGCGCTCATGGATGCCGCCCAACGCGCGCATGATGTCGGCCTCGGTCCTGAAATCCATCGTCAGGTAAGGGTGATCCCAATCGCCCAATACACCGAGGCGGATAAAGTCTTTCCTCTGCCGTTCGATCTGCTCCCTCGCGTAAGCGCGGCACAGCTCGCGAAACTGCGCGGGCGGGATCGCCTTGCCGTGTTTCTTCTCCACCTGCAACTCGATCGGCAGCCCGTGGCAATCCCAGCCCGGCACGTAAGGCGCATCGAAGCCCGCCAGCGTTTTGGATTTGACGATGATGTCCTTGAGTATCTTGTTCACCGCATGGCCGATATGAATGTCGCCGTTCGCATACGGCGGGCCATCGTGCAGGATGAATTTACCGTTGGGGGCGTTCTTCTTCGCCTCACGAATTTTCTGATAGCGCTGCTGCGCCTGCCAGCGCGCCACCATTTGCGGCTCGCGCCTGGCGAGATCGCCGCGCATCGGGAACGGGGTATCGGGGAGATTTAAAGTGTTTTTGTAATCGGTCATTTCTGGTAATCAGTCATGTTGCTCAAACCATTTTTTTGCATGCTCTATATCCGATGCGATTTGGCGCACCAGCGTTTCCACGTCGGGATATTTTTCTTCGTCGCGCAGCTTCTGCAAAAACTCCACGCGCAAATGTTTGCCGTAAATCTGTTGCGCAAATTCGAACAGGTGTACCTCCAGAACCGGCCCGGCATCCTGTCTCACCGTCGGGCGCACGCCGAGGCTGGCCACGCCTTGCAGCACGCCCAGACCCTCGGCATGCACCTGCACCACAAAAATGCCGGACAGCGGCGGGAGGTTATGCTTGAGTTGCAGATTCGCGGTCGGAAAGCCCAGCTTGCGCCCCAGGCCATCGCCGCGCACGACACGTCCGCTGATGCTGTAGTGCCGCCCCAGATAACGCTGTGCGGTACGCATCTGGCCTGCCGCCAGGGCCGCGCGCACCGCCGTGCTGGAAATTCTTATGCCGTCATGAGTCACGGTGTGCATCGCCCGTACCGCAAAGCCGTATTGCGAGCCGATTTTTTCCATCAGCGCGAAATCGCCGGCGCGCCCGCTGCCAAAGCGGAAATCGTCACCGATCAGCACAAATTTGGCCGACAGCTTTTCATGCAACGCATTAATAAAAATTGCCGCGCTCATCTGCGCAAGGCGCGTATTGAAGTGGCAGACATGCACCCGGCAGATGCCCATCGCGGCAAACAACTCCAGCTTTTCGCGCAGGCTGGTCAACCGCGCCGGCGCCTGTTGCGGCGTGAAAAACTCGCGCGGGTGCGGCTCAAAAATTACCACCGCCGTTTGCAGCCCGCGCGCCTGCGCCTGGCGGCGCAGGCGCG
>SCPW01000274.1 GCA_004298605.1 Gallionella sp. | reverse complement strand
GCTCTTCCGATCTGGGCGTGCATCGCTTGAGGCTGGAGCGGGACAAAATACCCGGCGAATACCACCTGCGCATGTTGCTGGTGCAGAGCGGCCAGCGCGCCAAAGAATTCATCGGCAGCTATCAGTTGGTCGCGACAGTGGTTCAGGACGGGCTGAAAACCACCCACCTGTTCCCGCAGGATGCGTCAGGCAACGCCCAATTCAAGCTCAATTTCAAGTATTATCAGCGCGTTGAGCAAAGCATCCGGCTGTCCCCGGATGCCCGGCTGGAAAGCGTGCAGATACGCATATTCGAACAGGGCGCACCGGAGCCGAAAGCGCGGCAAAGCGTCGGCTTATCGTAAAATAAAAACTCGGCACAAGGAGGAATCATGTTTGGAAAAAAGCACAGTAAGCCGCAAAGCCGCATCGATTCGCTGATCGGTGCGGGCACCACCATCGAAGGGGATTTGAATTTCAGCGGCGGGATGCGCATTGACGGGCAGGTGAACGGCAATATCATCGCCGCGCAAGGCAAGCCGAGCACGCTGGTGCTGAGCGAGCATGCGCGGGTGAACGGCAAGGTGAATGCGACTCATCTGGTCATCAACGGCACGATCAGCGGCCCGGTGTCTGCCGGCGAATATCTGGAACTGCAAAGCAAGGCCAAGGTCACAGGCGACGTGCATTACAAAACGCTGGAAATCCAGTTGGGCGCGACCGTTGAAGGGCGCCTGATACACACCAGCGTCGCGGTGCAGGATAAGGTGGTGGCTTTCAAATTGAGCAGTGGCGAATAATTTATTAAGGAGAAAAACATGGATGCAGTGACCGAAGCACAAGACCCGCTGATCTTCACCGACAATGCGGCCAACAAGGTAAAGCAATTAATCGAGGAAGAAGGCAACACCGACCTCAAGCTGCGCGTATTCGTCAGCGGTGGCGGCTGTTCCGGTTTTCAGTATGGTTTTACCTTCGACGAAGAAACCAATGAAGACGACACTGTGCTGAACAAAAACGGCGTTCAGTTGCTGATCGACCCGATGAGCTTCCAGTATCTGGTCGGCGCGGAAATCGACTACCAGGAAGGCCTGGAAGGCTCTCAGTTTGTCATCAAGAACCCGGGTGCCGCATCTACCTGCGGTTGCGGTTCGTCATTCTCGGTTTAGTGAGATGGAAATTCTTGAAATACCATTAATCACGCCTCAAATATCCGCTATACCCCCATCCCAGCCTTCCCCCGCTTGCGGGGGAAGGAGTTGAAGCTCCCTCCCTTGCACGCGCAGCGTGCGGGGGAGGGTTGGGGAGGGGGTGGGTTTTTGTTGGTATGGCGTAGTAGGCCGTATCCCGCAAGTTATTTTGGATGGCTCATCGCCGGCATATTTCCGTGGGTTTCGTTGCCGGCAAGCATGCTCGGATCGACCATGCCGAATATCATCGCTATATGGGCGACAACAAGGAATAGCCCCACAAAAATTGCATGGAGTTTATTCCGCTCCCTTTGTGATGCGGAAGAGCAGATGAAATTCATCCCGAGAAGCGCTATGCCGAAAAGGGGAATAACCCCGAGAAGATAAAATCCGACGGCGACGACATCCGCAAAGCCGCGCCATCCATTGGACGAAGTGAGCGGAATGACGGCGGTAAAAAGAAGGTTCACAAAAATGCCCAGGAAGTACCACCCGACAATAATGCCCGAAACCCTGCTGAGAGTTTTGACCGTGCCGCTGTCTTTTCCGGTAAACAGAAGATAGAGCTCCGAGATGGCGATTGTTTCTGCAAGCACCACCGGAATCACCATGTAGATAATGAGATTCCATGGCTGGTTCGTCATAAGAAGTTCCATATAATGGGTCATGTGCATATCCATGATGAGCGCCTCGTAAAAGTTGTTACAGTTAAAAAATATTCGTGCGGCAAGTTTACTATAACAATGCAACACTGGCACGTCATGCGGCACGAATTGCCCTTAAAAGCCAAAGCATCCGCGCTTTACCCTGTTGGCCGCTGCTGCTGGCTATCGTTGAAAATCGCCCCACCGGGCGCTGAGCATGCGGTCGCGCCGGTTTTCTGTCTGGCGCAACATGAACGCGCAGCCCTGCTGGTGGATCGTTATCCCCCGGTCGCGCGTGACGTAGCCGACGATCGCATCGGGCGGCGCCGGATTGCAGCATTTGGCGATTCTGGTCATCAGGTTGTTCACGCCGCCGACGGTGATGTCTGCCGCCGGGGCACGTCCTGTCGCAGGTCTATGGACGGTAGGTTTTACTGTTTCTATGAC
>SCPW01000273.1 GCA_004298605.1 Gallionella sp. | reverse complement strand
GATGCCGAATATGGACGGCATCGAGCTGACCAGAAAAATCCGCCGCAACGAAAAATACCGGAGCCTGCCGGTGATTCTGGTTACGGCGCTGGAAAACGGCGCAGAGCATGAAGCGGGGCTGGAAGCGGGCGCCAATGCCTGCATTCCCAAGCCGTCCTCCAACCGGCAAGCGTTTCTGGATATGCTGAAGAAATGGGTATGATGCCGCGCGCATTTTTAAACCGGATAAATTGACCGGAGGCGCCATGACCAAATCGCAACCGTTGTGGGCTGCCCAGCAGGAAAGCGCCGGGAGCGCTCGCCCGGGAGCGCAGCCCCCTTCCGGCGAGCGCAGCAGCACCGAAAAGCCGGGGGGATGGGAGCGCAAGGCCGAGCTGGAACGGGCGGCGCGCATCAACCAGCTCGGCGAAATGACCGCCGGCTTGGCCCACGAAATCAACCAGCCGCTGGCCGCGATCATCTATACCCTCACGGGCGCAGTTGGCCGCGCCAAGGTCGGCGCCCTCAACAACGCCCAGATGCTCGAAGTGCTGCAAACGGCCATCGCCCACGGCCACCGGGCGGCGGGCATCATCACCCGCATCCGCGGCATGGCGGAACAGCATGTGCCGGACAAAACCCGGATGCAGTTGGGCGAGGTCATCGCCGAAATCGTCGAACTATCGTCTTCCACGGCGCTCCGCCGCGGCGTGCGGCTGCGTTGCGAAGCGGCGCCATCCCTTCCCGCCGTGCTGGCCGACCGGGTGCAGATCGAGCAGGTGCTGCTCAACCTCATCATGAACGGCGTAGATGCCGCAGCGGATGCGCGCGGGCGGCATGTGGAGGTAGTGGTGAGCGCGGAACTGGCGAGTGACGGCATCATCTGGGTCAGCGTCGAGGACAGCGGCGCGGGCATACCGCCGGGCATCCTCACACGCATGTTCGATCCCTTCTTCACCACCAAGGCGCACGGCATGGGACTGGGTCTTTCCATCTGCCAGTCCATCGTCGGGGAGCACGGCGGGACGATCCGGGCAGAAAACCTGCGGGAGGGCGGCGCGCGGGTGTGTTTCACTTTGCCCGTCGAGGCGCGCGATGCCGGATAGCGCGGCAACAAAAATATACATGGCGACGACAGACATGCTCTAAGCGGAGGCTACATGGAGAAAAGTAACGCGACGGTTTACATCGTGGACGACGACCCGGACGTGCGCGAAGCGCTGCGCTACCTGATCGAGTCGGTGCAACTGGAGGCGCGCGCCTTCCCGTCCATCGCCG
The DNA here is from genome assembly GCA_004298605.1 of Gallionella sp. Classification (GTDB taxonomy): domain Bacteria; phylum Pseudomonadota; class Gammaproteobacteria; order Burkholderiales; family Gallionellaceae; genus Gallionella. The sequence goes on along the minus strand of SCPW01000273.1, from coordinate 672 downwards.
AATTTCTCGACAGTTACCGCCCCGGCAATCCCGGCTGCATGGTGCTGGATGTGCGCATGCCGGGAATGAGCGGCATGGAATTCCTCGAGCGCCGCGAGCCCCTCGGCGTCGGCTTGCCGGTCATCATGCTGTCGGGGAACGGCACCGTCCCCATGGCCACGCGCGCCCTGCGCTCCGGCGCGGTGGATTTCGTGCAGAAGCCGGTCAACGAGCAGCTCCTGCTGGACCGCGTGCATGAGGCCATCGACTTGAGCCGCAAGCAGATGGAACAGGAATCGCTCGCCTGCCGCTTGTCCGGCCTGACCCCGCGCGAGATGGAAGTGGTGCGGAAAATCGCCGACGGCCTGCACAACAAGGAGATCGCCCGGCAGTTGAAGTTGAGCAACCGCACCGTCGAGTCCCACCGCGCCCACGCCATGCGCAAGCTCGACATGCACACCACTGCCGATCTGGTCGCGCTGGTAGTCAGGCAGGGTGCGGCGCCGGGCGGCGCGCAGAATAGTTGAGCTTCACCTCGCCCGGCCTTGCGGCCACCCTCACCCCCTCTCCCCCAGCCCCTCCCCCGCGAGGGGGGAGGGGAGTTATGTCCCTCTCCCTGTGACGGACAGGGGTTTTGTCCCCTCTCCCTTGACGGGAGAGGGCTAGGGAGAGGGTGAAGGGGCAGCATCTCCC
>SCPW01000272.1 GCA_004298605.1 Gallionella sp. | reverse complement strand
CACCGCGAACGGAGGGCTTATTCAGCGTTTCCTTAATCATGTATTCCCCCCGGAATCGTAGATGCCCTGAGAGGAGCGTTCGAGTTCCTGTGCATAAGTGAAGTGTTGCTCGGTGGCTCCCAGTGCAACGGCGGCCTGGCTGGGGCTGGCGGATCCACCGCGATACAGTAGTTCCCTGATAACCGCGTTGGCATCGCTGACGGGAGGTACCATAAGCATTTGCAGCCGGTCATAGACCTCACGGTCGACGGAGATTTGGATTTGATCAGTCATGATTGCCTCCTGGATAAGAAATTGAAATTGAATTAACTTCTATGCCGTTGAGCCGATAGATGCCACGCGGCTCAACGGCATAACATTATCGACACAGATCGTCCGTTGTAACAATACAACATTGAAAAATAAGGAAAACCCCTAATTGGCATCAAAGCTGGTGCGGTCGGGCTTTACCATCACGCATCCAGCCTGGCACTGCGTGTATCCCGGGCCCGCTACCCTCTCGGATGATGCTTGGCATGCAACTCCTTGAGCCTCCCCCGCGCCACATGGGTGTAAATCTGCGTGGTGGAAATATCGGCATGGCCGAGCAGTAATTGCACCACGCGCAAATCCGCGCCGTGGTTGAGCAGGTGGGTGGCGAAGGCGTGGCGAAGGGTGTGCGGCGAGATCGGTCGGTTTAATCCGCCATGCCGGGCGTGTTTTTTTATCAGGTACCAGAACATCTGGCGGGTCATGCCTTCGCCGCGCGCGGTGACGAACAGCGCGTCGCTCATCTGCCCGGACAGCAACACCGCACGCCCCTCATCCAGGTAGCGGCGCAGCCAGTCCAGTGCTTCTTCACCGAGCGGCACGAGGCGTTCCTTGTTGCCCTTGCCCATCACGCGCACCACACCCATATCCATGCTCACTTGCGTGATGCGCAAGGTGACCAGTTCCGACACGCGCAAGCCGGTGGCATACAGCACTTCGAGCATGGTGCGGTCGCGCAAGCCTAATGGCGTCTGCGTGTCCGGTGCGCAGATCAGTTGCTCGACATCCTGTTCGGTCAGGCTTTCAGGCAGATTGCGCGGCAGCTTGGGCGCGTCGATTTGCAGCGTGGGGTCGGTGGCGATTCTGGATTGCCTGAGCAGAAAACGAAACAAGCGCTTCAGGCTGGAAATATTGCGCCCGGCGCTGCTGGGTTTGGCTTTTTGCGTGACGAACAGATAGGCGATATAGCCTTTAATGTCGGCGTGCGTGGCTTGCAGAATGGATGCGCCGCATTGCTTTTCCAACCATGCGGCAAATTTGTTCAGGTCGCGCCGGTAGCTATCCAGCGTGTTGCGCGACAGGCCGTCTTCCAGCCACAGGTTGTCGCAAAATTCGTCGAGCAATTCAGCATTGTTCATGCGCGAGCAACCACCGCTTGATATCCAGATGAGCGCCGCTCGTGTGGCGGGCAAAACCGCCCAAACCGGTTTTGCCGACGACGCGATGACAGGGGATGATGAGGGGGATGGGATTCGCGCCGCAGGCTTGGCCAACCGCTTGCGCACACGATTGCAGCTCGATGGCCAGGTCGCCGTAATTGCGCGTTTTTCCGCGGGGGATGGCCGACATCGCCTGCCAGACTTTTTGCTGGTGCGGTGTGCCGTTTAATTTGAGCGGCACGGTAAATTGCGCGTCCGGGTTTTCCAGATAAGCCAACAATTGTTCGCATACGGTTTCGGCAAACGCACTGGTCGCGCGCTGCGGTTTTTCATCCGGGGACAGAAAATCAATGCCGGTCAGCGCATCATCGGCGCAGCAGATGCCCAGCACGCCGAACGGAGCGGATAGTTTTGCCTGATAGCTCATAAGGATTTTGCGAACATGATGCAGCATGATACCCGGATACACGGCAATAAAAAACGGGAGCCTGAGCTCCCGTTTTTGTCCCGCGAAAAATTCACCTTGCGGCGAGTTTTTCTTTGATGCGCGCCGACTTGCCGGAGCGGTCGCGCAGGTAATACAGCTTGGCGCGGCGCACCGCACCGCGACGCTTGACTTCGATGCTGGCGATAGAGGGCGAGTAAGTCTGGAAGGTGCGCTCCACGCCTTCGCCGGCGGAAATTTTGCGCACGATGAATGCGGAGTTCAGGCCGCGATTGCGTTTGGCGACCACTACACCTTCAAAAGCCTGGACGCGCTTGCGCTCGCCTTCGACCACATTCACGCTGACCACAACGGTGTCGCCGGGTGCGAACGGGGGGATGGTTTTGCCCAAGCGGGCGATTTCTTCTTGTTCCAGTTGTTCGATTAAATTCACTTTATTACTCCTTGGTTATCAGGTCTTGTTCCTTCTGGAACGCTGCCAGAAGCCGAGACTCCTCTTTTGTCAAATCGCGCCTGGCCAATAAATCCGGCCTGCGCAACCACGTTCTGCCCAACGACTGCTGAAGCCGCCAACGCTGTATATCCGCATGATTGCCGGACAACAACACCGGGGGCACGGCCTCACCATCAAACTGTTCCGGGCGGGTGTAGTGCGGGCAATCCAGCAAGCCCTGCACGAAAGAATCCTGCTCGGCCGATTCGGCATCACCCAACACACCGGGCAGTTGCCGCACCAGACTGTCCATCAATACCATCGCCGCCAACTCGCCACCGGACAACACATAATCGCCGATGGAAATTTCCTCATCCACATACTGGCGCAGTAGGCGCTCATCGATGCCTTCATAACGCCCCGCCAGCAGGATCAAACCTTCTTCCGGTTGCGCCACCAACTCTTTTACCACAGAGTGGGTAAGCAACCTGCCCTGCGGCGACAAATACACCACCCGGCTTTTTTTCACGCCGCTGGCCGCCTGCCGCTGCCTGGCCGCGTTGATCGCGCCCGCCAGCGGCTCTGCCAGCATCACCATTCCCGGCCCGCCGCCGTAGGGGCGATCGTCGATGGTGCGATAGTTATCTGTGGTGAAATCGCGCGGATTCCACGTCTTCAGCACATAGCTGCCCTGTTCTGCCGCGCGCCGCGTGATGCCATATTGCGTCAGCGCATCGAACATTTGCGGAAACAAAGTGATGACATCGAAAATCATCGCTCAGTAATCCGCCGACCAATCCACATGGATGGCCTTGTTTTTCAAATCCACCTGCTTGATGGCCGAAGCCACAAACGGGATCAGGATTTCGCCGCTGTCACCCTTTACGCTCAACACCTGATTCGCGCCGGTTTCCAGCAAATTTGCCACGGTTCCTAACCGCGTACCCGCCTCATTCAACACGGCGAGGCCGATCAAATCGGACCAGTAGTACTCGCCTTCGTCCTGCTCCGGCAAACTGCTGCGCGGCACGGCGATCAACAAGCCTTTCAGCTTCTCGGCCGCGGTGCGATCAGGGCAATCCGGCAATTGCGCGGCCAGTGTTTTGTTGTGCACTTCACACTGCTTGACTTCCACCTCGCGCCACGAGCCGTGCTCCTGGCCGATCCACCAGGATTTAAAATCCAGCAGGCTATCGAGGTACTCGGTGAACGGCTGGATTTTGACCCAGCCACGAATACCGTGCGCGGATGCCACGCGCCCCATGATTACCATGGAGCTTGCTTCATCAGGCTTGGGCAGGGGCACCGGCGCGCTTGACCAGCTTGGCAACAGCGTCGCTCAATTGCGCGCCCTTGCTTTGCCAATGGCTCACGCGCTCCAGTTGCAGGCGCAGCGCTTCCTGTTTTTCTGTCGCGAGCGGATTGTAAAACCCGACGCGTTCGATAAAGCGCCCATCGCGGCGATTACGCGAATCGGCAACGACCACGTTATAAAACGGACGGTTCTTGGAACCACCACGGGAAAGACGAATAATGACCATACGAAACCTATCTAAAAAATTAGCCAAGCGAAAGGGCGCGAATTCTACGACATTTGGGGTGCTTCTTGCAAACTGTAGAAAATAAACGGCGGGTTTCCCCATTATTCGCTCCGGATTCCCTCGCTTTTTATTGCGGCTTTTGCGGTAGCGGGAAAATGCGCGCCACTTTTACGATGCGGTCCTGGGTCTGGATGACTTCTATCGGATACCCTGCGATTTTCAGGCTGGTGCCTGCTTCAGGAATGTCTTCGAGGTGCTCCAGGATCAGGCCGTTCAGCGTTTTTGCGCCGTCCAGCGGTAAATGCAACCCCAGTTTGCGGTTCAGATCGCGCAAATTGCTGCCGCCTTCCAGCAAGATACTGCCATCTTCCTGGCGCAGGAATTTACCGGTTTGCGAGGGGGATTGCGTGGTGAATTCCCCGACGATTTCTTCCAGGATATTTTCCAGCGTCACCAGACCGAGCAACTCGCCATATTCGTCCACCACCAGCCCCAGACGCGTGTGGCGTTCCTGAAACTGTTGCAGTTGTTTGAGCAGCGGGGAGATCGGAAGAGC
>SCPW01000271.1 GCA_004298605.1 Gallionella sp. | reverse complement strand
TCCAGACCTTCCCGGATGATTGGATATTTGAAGGCACCATGACTTCGCAATATAAGCAAATCGGCAATGCGGTTCCAGTCAACCTCGCCGAAGAAATCGGCAAGTCACTGGTCAAGACGCTCAATGCCTATTATGCTGAACAGACAAAACCAGCGAAGCGCACGTTCAAGAACAAGGCCAGCGAAGAGCTGGTCACGATATAAGCCGCAGACTGGCGCGAGTGAGAACATTACACTTCGTGTGAACGATAGCCGTCTGATCCTCGCGCGCTACGATGCTAGCGAAGCGGAATAACCCATGAAAATATCCAACCACATCACCATCCCGGAAACCGAGATCGAATTGCACGCGATCCGCGCGCAGGGCGCGGGCGGCCAGAACGTCAACAAAGTTTCGACCGCGATCCATCTGCGTTTCGACATCAATGCCTCGTCGTTGCCGGACGACTACAAGGAAAAACTCCGGCAATTAACCGACCGGCGCATCTCCGGCGACGGCGTGATTATCATCAAGGCACAGCGTTATCGCACCCAGGAAAAAAATCGGGAAGACGCGCTTGCCCGGCTCCAGGACTTGATCAAACGCGCAGGCTTCACACCCAAAAAACGCACCGCAACCAAGCCGACCAAAGCATCTGTTAAAAAACGCATCGAGAGCAAGACGCAACGGGGGAGGCTCAAAACGTTGCGGGGCAAGGTTGACCCGTAGGGGCGCGATTTAACCAGCCACTAACCCATCTTTTTTTTGATGGGTTAGTGGAATGGCTATGCAAAGCCATCGCGCCTTTTTTTCCGATACATATAGATCAGGGCGCGATGAATCGCGCCCCTACAAATGCCCTAGCGCGACAGCCTTAAGCTCTCTGCGCAATTTGGCATAATCCGGGCACACGCTTCCCACCACGCCCCAGAACGCCGCCGAATGATTCATTTCGCGCAGGTGGGCGAGTTCATGCACCACCACGTAATCGATCAGGCGCAGCGGCAGTTTGATGAGTTGCGTATTCAGCCGCACCGTGCCGCGCGCGGTGCAACTGCCCCACTGTGTTGTGGCCGAGGAAAGTTTGATCGCGCGCGGTGATACATTCAGCAATGCCGCGTAATGCGCCACGCGCGACGCAAATAACTGTTTGGCTTCGTGCTGGTACCAGCGCGATACGGCCTGTTCGATGCGCGCCGCTTCGCTGTCATCGACGACATACACCCGCAACTCGCCGCCGTGACGGTGGGCGGGCGCGGCGAATAAACTTTGCACCACCCGCAGGGTAAGCAGCTCGCCCAAAAATGGGATGGTCTCGCCGTCTGCCAGGCGTATTTCCAGCGGTTTGCGCGCCTGCCAGCCATCGAGCTTTTCGACCACCCAATGCGCCTTGTCCTGCAACACGCTATGCAGCCATTGCTCGGAAGCGCGCAGCGGCACGCTCACGGTGAGGCCGCGATCGTCGATGCGCAGGCCGATGCTGCGGCGTTTGCCGCTGCGTTTCAGGGTGTAGGGAATGGTTTTTCCGGCAAGCAGGGCGGCGCGCTGTTCAACGCTGGGGGGAGCAATCAGATTGCGCAGGCGGTTCAGCATTTATATGTAGGGGCGCGATTCATCGCGCCCTGGTTTATCCATATATCGAAAGCAGGGCGCGATGAATCGCGCCCCTACGATGGATCGGAAAGCGAGATCAGTGCTGCAATTGCTGGATTTCATTTTCAATCCACGCCTCGACGCGCTGATTGATCTCTTCCGCCTTCAGCCCTTTCGTCTCGATCGGCGCACCGATACTCATTGTAATCAGGCCGGGGTATTTGCTGAACGCGTGGCGCCCCCACAACCGCCCGGCGTTATGCGCGACCGGCACCACCGGCACGCCGCTGCTCGCCGCCAGCATCGCGCCGCCGATTTTGTATTTGCCGCGCTGGCCGAACGGCACGCGCGTGCCTTCCGGGAAAATCACCACGCAGAAGCCTTGCGCGAGCCTTTCCTTGCCTTGCTTCAGCAATTGTTTTATCGCGCCCTTGCCGTCGCTGCGCTTGATGGCGATAGGGCTGGTCAGCGCCAGCGCCCAGCCGAAAAACGGAATCCACAACAGTTCGCGTTTCAACACCCACACTTGCGGCGGAAAGATTTCCTGTAGCGCCAGCGTCTCCCACGCCGATTGGTGTTTGCACAGCACGATGCAGGGTTCCTCCGGGATATTTTCGATGCCGCGCACCTCGTGGCGGATGCCGCACACCAGGCGCAACAGGGGCAGCATCAGCTTGGCCCATTGCGAAATGATGCGATAGCGCGTGAGCGGGCTGAGCGGGAATGACAACAGAGCCAGCATCGCAAAAACCGGCGTAATCAGGATTTGCAGCAGCAAAAAAATCAGCGAGCGTATTGCGAGCATATCAATTCAGGTTTTTGTGGATCGCGAAATATCAACCTAGAAACCTCAGTTGGACGGGGTGGAGTGTGCGGTTATGGGGGTGGCGGCTGCGACACGTTACTGGCGAAGCCAGCCGCTTGCGGGAACAGCCGCTCGTTGCCCTTCCCGCACCTGATGCTTCGCAACACCGTGTCAGGGCAACCAAGGCAAGGCGCAACGACGCGGAATGGTCGTTCCATTCCAAGGAGTTGCCAACCCTCTCCCTAACCCTCTCCCAAAGGGAGAGGGGACGATCGCTCTCTCCCCCTCTGGGGGAGAGTTGGAGAGAGGGCTGCCGCCATGCGCCGCCAGAACCGTGCAATCCGCCCCGTAGCGCACTCACCCAATTGGTGAAACGGCAAAACAACACAAAAACTATCTTAGCCATTGCCTTATGCATTCCAATGAGCGGTCAACTGAGGTTTCTAGGTTCAAACCAGTTCCGCAACCACTGCCGCCAGATCGGCAAATACTTGTGTGCCTTCCGGCAACCCGCCTGCCGCCTGGGTTTTAGTGCCTTTGCCGGTGAGCACCAGATAAGGCTGCGCGCCCAGCGCGGCGCCCGATTGCAAATCGCGCAGCGAATCGCCCACGACCGGCACATCGTCGAGATTGGCAAGGTTATAGCGCGCCGCAATTTCTTCCAGCATCCCGCTCTTGGGTTTGCGGCAAGTGCAATTGCACTCGTTGGTATGCGGGCAAAAAAATATTGCGTCGATGTGCGCACCGGCCAGCGCGCAGGCTTTGTTCATCTTGTCGTGGATCGCGTTCAGCATAGCCATGTCGAACAAGCCGCGCCCGATGCCGGACTGGTTGGTCGCGACCACCACGCGGTAACCGGCCTGATTCAGGCGCGCGATCGCTTCGAGGCTGCCGGGAATCGGTTTCCACTCCTCCGGTTTTTTGATGAACTGGTCGGAGTCGAAATTGATCACGCCGTCGCGGTCGAGAATGATAATGTCCATATTTAGACGTTAGCCGATAATTAGGTAGGGTGGGCACGTTTTTGTGCCCACGCGGATAAATGGTGGGCACACCCAAAGGGTGCGAGAACCTCTCCGAGGCAAAAACGTGCCCACCCTACGCTGCTTTCGCCGATATATCTCATGCCGCCAGTTTGGAAATATCCGCCACGCGGTTCATCGCCTGCCGCAACTGCGCCAGCAACGCGAGCCGGTTGGCG
>SCPW01000034.1 GCA_004298605.1 Gallionella sp. | reverse complement strand
CCGAAATCTTTAGGAGGGCTTCCGATAATTTTGAATGGGGGTGGTTTTCGGGTACCCCTACAAGAACAAGTCAGGTTTTCTCGCCCTGCACCGCCAGCTTGCCGACCCGCCCTTCCACCTCGCGCATCACCACCTCATGGCGCGGCAGCGCACCGGCATCCAGATTTTGCAGGTACTGGAGCATCTGCACCAATTCGTAGCCCTGCGCCTGCCAGCCTTGCAGCAATTGCTCAAAAACCGGTAACCATTTGCCGCCTTCCAGTTCGGCGTGCAGCGTGAACACATGCCCTGTGGCAAGCGATTTTTCAGTCAGTTGCAGGATATGTTGCGCGATGTTGTCCAGCGTGATGCCGTCGCGGTTCATCAGTTCGTCCAGCGTCGGCAAAGTGGTGGGCAGTTGCGGGCAGGCGATTATTTCGGCTTGCCAAGTGGGGACGAACGGGTGCGTACCACGGGTATCCGAGCTGTAATCAAAACCCAGACGTTGCATCAGGCGCAGCGCGTGGCGGTTCGTCTGCCAGCCGGCGGCAGCGTGGGCGTGCGGCGCCTCGCCGAAAATTTCGGTGTAGCGATCCACCGCGCGTTGCAGCTCGCGCCGCGTCCATTCGGCATCCTTGCCAGCCACATAATCCTGCCAGCGGATATGGTCGTAGCAATGTATCCCGACCTCGAAACCCGCATCGCGCACGCCGCGCATGATTTCCGCGCATTTTTTGCCGATGTCCGGCGCGGGCAGCAGCGTACCGTACAGCAGGGTTTTGATACCGTAGTGTTCCACCACCGAAGTGCGCGACACCTTGCCCAGAAAGCCGGGGCGGAACACGCGCTTGATCGCGCGCCCGGTGTTGTCGGGGCCGAGAGAAAAAAAGAACGTGGCCTGCGCGTTGTGGCGTTGCAGCGTTTCCACCAGACGCGGCACACCCTCGCGCGTACCGCGATAGGTGTCCACATCGACCTTGAGGGCGAGTTGTTTCATGTTTGGGGAGGTCATATCCGGGGCAATGTAGGGGCGCGATTCATCGCGCCCTGATTTATCGCACCCTGTCGCGTATTAGGGCGCACACAAACCCACCCCCATCCTAACCTTCCCCCTGAAGGGGAAGGGACGATTGCCCCCTCCCCTTCAAGGGGAGGGTTGGGGTGGGGATGGGGTCTCATCGCGCCCCTACATTCAATCCATCAAATCGCGCGCTTCGGCCACCTGGCTGCGGTAGGCATCGAAAATATTGCGCAGCGCGTCCGCCATCGTAACCGTCGGTTTCCAGCCCAGTTCTTCGCAGGTGTTGGTAATTTTCGGCACGCGGTTTTGCACGTCCTGATAGCCTTTGCCGTAATAGGCCGCCGAGGTGGTTTCGACCAGTTTCACCTTGTGCAGCGAGTCGCGGTATTCGGGATATTCTTCGGCCAGTTTCAACATCATCAAAGCCAGGTCGCGGATCGAGTAGTTATTGGCCGGGTTGCCGATGTTGTAGATCTTGCCGGAAGCGATGCCGTCCTTGTTCGCGATGATTTTGATCAGCGCGTCTACGCCGTCATCGACATAGGTGAACGCGCGTTTCTGCTGCCCACCATCGACCAGGCTGATGTTCTCGCCGCGCACGATGTGGCCGAAAAACTGGGTCAACACGCGCGAGCTGCCTTCCTTCGGCGTATGGATGGAATCCAGCCCGGAGCCGATCCAGTTGAACGGGCGGAACAGGGTGAAATTCAGCCCTTGCTCCATGCCGTAGCCCCAGATCACGCGATCCATCAACTGCTTGGCGCAGGAATAAATCCAGCGCGGCTTGTTGATCGGACCGCAGATCAGCTCGGAATTTTCCGGGTCAAACTCATCGTCGTGGCACATGCCGTAGACTTCGGAAGTCGATGGGAAGATCAGGTGTTTCTTGTACTTTGCCGCCGAACGCACGATGGGCAGATTGGCCTCGAAGTCCAGCTCGAACACGCGCAGCGGTTCTTTGACGTAAGTGGACGGCGTGGCGATCGCCACCAGCGGCAGGATCACATCGCACTTGCGGACATGGTATTCCACCCACTCTTTGTTGATGGTGATGTCGCCCTCGAAGAAATGGAAACGCGGCTGGCCGAGCAGGTCGGTGATGCGCTCCGAGTTCATGTCCATGCCGTACACTTCCCAATCCGTGGTAGCGAGGATGCGGTTGGACAAGTGATGGCCGATAAAGCCGTTCACGCCGAGGATCAATACTTTCTTCATTTCCATTTCCTTAACAATTAAATTCAAATCTTTCCGTGCCGTACTTCGCCGCAAATTCCGCCGCGCTCATTTCAATACCGTCAAACTCGAAGCGCACCACGCACAGCACACCCTGCCCGCAAATCGCGTAAGCTTTGCCTTCTTTAACATAAAACGCGGGCGGTTCACCCGCAACCTCGCAACCCGTATCCAGCGTTTGCAAAATGCGCATCGGTTTGCCGATCAACTGCGTGGTCGCGCCCGGATAGGGCGGCGCCACGGCGCGCACCAAGTTGTGTATTTCCCGCGCGCTGTGCGACCAGTCGATAACGCCGTCTTCCGCTTTGCGTCCACCGAAATACCCGCCCTGACTCAAATCCTGCGGAACCGCTCGGGCGCGGCCTGCCAGCAAATCCGGCAAACAGGCATGCAACGCGATCTCCGCCGCCACGGTCACTTTCTGGAATACTTGCAGCGCGGTATCGTCGGGCAAAATCGGCACCGCCTGCTGCGCCACGATGTCGCCGTTGTCGGGCTTTTCCGTCATGTAATGCAGCGTCGCGCCGGTTTCCGTTTCGCCGCGGATTATCGCCCAGTTCACCGGCACGCGGCCACGGTATTCCGGCAACAGCGAGCCGTGCATATTCAGCGCGCCTCGTTCGGGAATTTCCAGCAACTCGCGCTTGAGCATCTCGCGGTAATAGAACGAAAAAAAGAAATCCGGCTGAAGCGCGCGGATTTGTTTGACCACTTCCGGCGTGTTCGGGTTGTCCGGCGTAATCACTGGAATATCGTGCAACGCGGCCAGTTCCGCCACGCTGTCGAACCAGATCGTTTCCTTCGGATTGTCGCGATGCGTGACCACCAGCGCGACATCGACGCCGTGCGCCAACAGCACGGACAAGCAGCGAAAGCCAACATTATGATAGGCAAAAACTACCGCTCTGCTCATGCCTGATTATCCGGGAACAAGGAAGGATGCGCTGCATCTTTAACCGGCTTGGCCTTTTCCCTTTTTTTGGAGGGAGCGGCTACGACCTGAACACTGTCATCAACAACCTGCGTAACGCGCTTTACCTTTTCGCGTTTCACATTTCCCTTTTCACCGCTTTCAAGCACCGCTTCCACCAGATAGCGCGGCCGATGGCGCACTTGCTGGTAAATGCGCCCGATGTATTCGCCCAGCAGACCGATGCCGAACAGGGTGATGCCGATCAGTAAAAAGGCGATGGCAAACAGCGTGAACAGCCCTTCCGCTTCCGGGCCGACAATCAGGCGGCGCAACATCAGGAACACCACGAAAAAACCGGACAACAGGGAAATCGCGATGCCCGCCATGGAAAACCATTGCAGCGGCACGACCGAAAAGCCGGTCATCAAATCGAAGTTGAGGCGCATCAGGCTGTACAGCGAATACTTCGATTCACCGACCGCACGTTCCTCATGCTCCACCACCACTTCGGCGGGCTTGCGCGCAAAGGTGTAGGCCAGCGCGGGAATGAAAGTATTCACCTCTTTGCAACTGTTGATCGCGTCGATGATGCTGCGATCATAAGCGCGCAACATGCAGCCCTGATCGGTCATCTTGATGTGTGTGATGCGCTCGCGCAGCCCGTTCATCGCGCGCGAGGCGACATGCCGCCACCAACTGTCGCTGCGCTGCTTGCGGATCGAGCCGATGTAGTCGTAACCCTCGTCCATCTTGGCGAGCAGATTGCCGATTTCTTCCGGCGGATTCTGCAAATCCGCATCCAGCGTCACCACGCGCCCCCCGCGCGTATGCTCGAAACCCGCCATGATCGCCATGTGCTGGCCGAAGTTGCCGTTGAACAAAATCACCCGCGTCGCATCGGGGCGTTTCTGAAATTGCCCGCGCAAAATCGCGGCAGAACGGTCGCGGCTGCCATCGTTGACGAACACGATCTCATATGCGACGCCGAGCTTGTCCAGCGCCGGATACAGCCGGTCAAACAAGGCCTGCAAGCCATGCTCTTCGTTATAGACGGGGATGACGACGGAAAGTTGGGGATTAATCATGGGGCGGCATTCTACCGCACCGGGCGGGGTTAGCGGAATCGGGAATTGGATTGCATGTTGGGTGAAGCGGTGCGCGTAACCCGACCCGCCCGACTGGAGCGCGGGCGTCCCGCACGCACTCCTCGCCACTTTCTTGCGGGCGGGACGCCCGCGCTCCCGCATATGCTGCTCATGTCATTTTGATCGCCAGTTGGAAAACACCTCGCACATCGCCGCACAAGTGCGCCCGACATCGCCCTCATCCATCGCATAAAACATCGGCAGCGAGACGATCTGCCGCCCGACGCGCTCGGCAACCGGGAACATGCCTTCCTTGAAACCCAACGCGCGATACAGCTTGAACAGGTGAATCGGCGCGTAGTGGTAGCCGATGCCGATGTTGTGCTCTTTCATCCGCGCCATGAAATCGGCGCGGGTGATGCGCTCCGGCAGCACGATCTGGAACAGGTGCCAGTTGGTGCTTTCATAATCTTCCGGCGGCAGTTGCGCGCCGGTCTGCGCCTCGAAATCCTTACCGAGCGTAACGAAATAATGCTTCGCCAGTTTGTGCCGCCGCGCGGTGATTTCATTCAATTTTGAAAACTGGCCCAAGCCTATCGCGGCGGCGATGTCGGTCATGTTGTACTTGCCGCCCAGCACATCCACGTCGATGCCGTCCCAGCCGCTGCGCGTCACGCCTTGCAGGCGATATTTTTCCGCGAGCGCCGCTTCTTCGGCGTTGTTCAGCACCAGGCAACCGCCTTCCGAGGTGGTGATATTTTTGTTGGCCTGAAAGCTGAACGAAACGAAATCGCCGAACGAGCCGATCGGCTTGCCTTGCCAACTCGAACCGATGGCTTGTGCGGCATCTTCGATCACGCGCAGCTTGTGCTTGTTGGCTATCGCATACAGCCTGTCCATATCCACCGGTTTGCCGGCCAGATATACCGGGATGATCGCGCGGGTTTTCGGCGTAATCGCCGCCTCAACCTTGTCCAGGTCGATATTGCGCGTGACCGGGTCAATGTCGGCGAACACCGGCGTCGCCCCCACTTCGAGGATCACATTCGCGGTGGCCACCCAGGAAATCGGCGTGGTGATGACTTCGTCGCCCTCACCGATGCCCGCGATGCGCAGCGCGATTTCCATCGTGCAGGTGCCGGAATTGAAAGTGCGCACCGGGCGTCCGCCGAAGTAGACGGAAAGTTGCTTCTCGAATTCCGCCACCTTGGACCCGCTGGTGATCCAGCCGGAGCGCAGCACATCGGCCACCGAGGCGATGGTGGCTTCGTCTATAGTCGGTCTGGAGAAAGGAAGAAAATTACTCATAAAAACCTCAATTCAAGCCACATAACCAGCCACTTGGCCGCCGTATTTTTGCGGCCTAGTGGAATGGCTAGTAGTTTCATCAGAGAGCACAGAGAAATCGACGGTTTGCTTGAATTTTCTCTGTGGTCTCTGTGTTCTCTGTGGCAAATGTTTTTCTCAGATTATGTTCATGCACGCGAAATAATGATGACGCCGAGAATAATCACGCCCATGCCGACCAGCTTGGTCGGGTTAAATGCTTCGCCGAGCAGATACCAGGCCGCCACGGCATTCACCACATAAGCCATCGACAGCATCGGGAAAGCGATGCTGACCGGCACGCGCGACAGCGCGAGCACCCAGATCACCACGCTCAGCGCATAACAGAACAGCGCGGCGACGATGTGCCATTCGGTTGCCAGCTTCAGGCCGATGGGCAAAATGTTTTCCATGCTGAACTCGAAATAGCCCACCGCATTGGTGCCGGATTTCATCAGTATCTGCGCCGCAGCGTTGAGCATCACGCCGATAAAAATCAG
>SCPW01000270.1 GCA_004298605.1 Gallionella sp. | reverse complement strand
GCTGGGGGGCATGCCGGAGGATGGAAAATATGATGTGCTGGCAGGATGGTTTGCGCGGGAAGGTATCGTGCGGGAACGCCTGAGCTTTCACCCGAGATGCGATATGGACAGCTATCTGATGCTGCATCAGCAGGTGGACATCTGCCTGGATACTTTCCCCTATAACGGGGGCACCACGACATGCCACGCGCTGTGGATGGGCGTCCCCACGCTGACGCTGGTCGGGCACACGGTACCGGGCAGGCCGGGCGCAGGGCTGCTCGGGCATGTCGGGCTGGAGGCGTTTGCCGCCCGGGACACGGCGGATTTTGTGCGGAAGGGAGTGGATTGGGCGGGCAATCTCGCCGCGCTGTCCGATATCCGGGCGGGGTTGCGGGAACGCTTCGCGAAGTCGGCGATGGGCCGGCCGGCGATGGTTGCCGCAGGCGTGGAACGCGCCCTGCGCATCATGTGGCAACGCTGGTGCGCGGGCTTGCCCGCAGAACCTTTTGAAGTGCGCCCGACAGATCCGGGCAATACGACACAACAGGCCGACAAATGACAGAACCCCGGAAAATGCCCCCGATTTATGTAACACAACCGGCGCTGCCGCCCCTGGAAGAGTTCATCCCTTATTTGCAACAAATCTGGGATAACAAACGGCTGACCAACAACGGCCCTTTCCACCAGCAACTGGAGCAGGCGCTGTGCGACTACCTGGGGGTGAAGCACATCGCGCTGTTCGCCAACGGGACACTCGCGCTGGTCACAGCCCTGCAAGCCATGCGCATACGGGGAGAAGTCATTACCACGCCGTATTCCTTCGTGGCCACCGCGCACTCCCTGCTGTGGAACGGCATCAAGCCGGTGTTCGTGGATATCGACCCGGCCACTTTCAACCTGGATCCGGACAGGATTGCGGCGGCCATCACCGCGGAAACTGCGGCCATCATGCCGGTACACTGCTACGGCCACCCGTGCGATGTGGGGCGCATCCAGGAAATCGCCGACAACTACGGGCTGAAGGTGATCTACGATGCGGCTCATGCCTTCGGCGTGCGGGACCATGCCGGCAGCGTGCTCAACCACGGCGATTTGTCGGTGCTGAGTTTTCACGCCACCAAGGTGTTCAATACGTTCGAGGGCGGCGCCATCGTCTGCCCGGATGCCAGGAGCAAGCGGCATATCGACCATCTGAAAAACTTTGGCTTCGTGGACGAAGTGACCGTGGTCGCCCCCGGCATCAACGGGAAAATGAGCGAAATCAACGCCGCCTTTGGCCTGCTGCAACTCAAGGGCATCGACGGGGCCCTGCAAAAACGCAAAGCCATTGACGCGCGCTACCGCGCGGGGCTGGGCGGGGTAAAAGGCATCAACTGCCTGCCGGACGCGGGCGAAAAGGTGGCCAACTATGCCTACTTCCCGATCCTGGTGCAGCCCGAATACCCTCTCAGCCGCGATGCGCTGTACCGGAAGCTGCATGACAACGGTATTTATGCGCGGCGTTATTTCTACCCGTTGATCAGCGATTTTCCGATGTACAGGGGAATGCCCTCGGCGGCGCATTCAAATTTGCCGGTGGCGAGGAAGGTGGCGGAGCAGGTGATCTGTTTGCCGATTTATCCGGTGCTGCCCAACGAGCACGTCGACTTGATTATCGGGCTGATCGCGGGCAAGGCCGGCGAATGAAAAGCATCGCCATCATGCAGCCCTATTTTCTCCCCTATATCGGCTATTTCCAGTTGATGGCCGCAGCGGATAAATTTGTGGTGTTTGACGATGTGAATTTCATCAAGCGCGGCTGGGTCAACAGGAACCGGCTGTTGCTCGATGGCGCCGCCCATCTGTTCACCGTGCCGCTGCGCGGCGCCAGCCAGAACAGGCTGATCTGCGAGACCGAACTGGCGGACGGGCGGGGCTGGCGGGAAAAGCTGCTGCGCACGGTGCGGCAGGCTTACGGGCGCGCGCCTTGCTACGCGCGGGCGTCCGCCTTGCTGGAGGGTATGCTCGATTACCCCTCGACCCGGCTGGACGGGTTTCTGCTCAACAGCCTCCGCGAAGTTGTGCGTTACCTGTCGCTGGAAGTGGAGATCGAGTGTACTTCCCGCGTCTATCGGAACGCGCATTTGAAAGGGCAGGAACGTA
>SCPW01000269.1 GCA_004298605.1 Gallionella sp. | reverse complement strand
TGGAAACGCTCCAGCGCAGGCAGCCAGTGCCGCGTGACCGCGTCGCGAAACCCTTCTCCATTTGTCCCGGCGGCGAGCGGCACGTTGATGATATGGTCGTTGCCGCTGTCGGCGCCGCAATACGGGTAGAACGGGTGCTGAAAGGTGGAGCACAGCATCACGCGCGGCTCGTCGTGAAAGATGTTTTCCGTGCCGTTGCCGTGGTGCACGTCGAAATCCGCAATCGCGACGCGCCGCAATCCGTGATGCGCCAAGGCATGCGCCACACCGATTGCGACATTATTGAAGATGCAGAAGCCCATCGCGCGCGCGCGCTCGGCATGGTGGCCGGGCGGGCGGATGTTGCAGAAGGCATTCTCGGCCTTGCCCGCCATCACCAGATCCACGCCCAGCACCACGGCGCCCGCCGCGTGCAACGCAGCCGGATAGCTGAACGGATTCATCGCCGTGTCCGGATCAAGCTGCACGATGCCGTGCTGCGGCGCTGCGGATTCGATCGAATCGACATAGTCAGCATCATGCACGCGCAACAACTGTTCGCGCGTCGCTTCCGGCGCGTCGTGGCGCTGTAGATAATCCAGCAATCCGGAGGCGATCAACTGGTCCTCGATGGCATGGATGCGCGCCGGGGATTCCGGATGTTGCGCACCCATGTCGTGCTTGAGACAGAGCGGGTGGGTGATGTAAGCGGTTTGCATGATAAAAACCGAGTATTGGTGTAGTGCTATCATACCCAATATAGATCCAACCCAGATAATGCATTAAGACCCAGATATTTATTCCATAAAGAACCAAGTCTTGTAGATACTCTGTTCAATGGCAAACATTTTTTCTGTGATTTTTGCATTTTCAGCCTCATGCTGGAATAGCGTAAAAACGGGTGTTGTCGAATTGTTTGTCGTACTTCAACATGCCGTGGATAGCATGCAGCAACTTACGCATCACGGCGCAAAGCGCTTGCAGGGGTAGCTTGCCGTTATCCACGAGGTGCTGGAAGTAGGCTTTAACGTATGGGTCATGCTGTTTGGCACTCAATGCCGGCATATAGAGAGCCGAACGAATATGGCGGTTTCCGGCCTTGGATATACGCGTTTTTTTATGGACGCTTTTGCCGGAATCGAAGGCGCGCGGATCGAGGCCGGCGAACTTTACCCACTCGCGGTGGGAAAGCCCTTGCGGCAACAGCAAAAGCTCGCCCATCAGCGCGATGGCGCTGGTTTGGGCAATGCCCTTGACGCTTGTGAGCAACTTGAACACACGCTCAAGATCTGCGTGTTTTTTGATTAAGACCAGCGCCTCTTTGCTTAAGCAATCAATGCGCTTCTCCAATTGGGAGATGGACAGATTGACATCACGTAGCACGGCTTTCGGGTTTTTCTTCGAGGCGCTCAGCGCGTGGAGCTGGTTCTTGGCGGCGGCTTTCTGGCGGGTCAACGCGTCGATGCGGCGAGCGAAACTACGCAGGGCGATCTTCTCATCGGACGGGCGCGCCCACGCAACGAAGTCCATCCGCTCGGCGTATTGAGCCAGTGTTTCAGCATCGACGGCGTCCGTCTTGCTGTTTTTCATCAACACCTTGGCAAAATTGTGGGAGGACTTCGGATTGACCACCATGAGCGCCACACCGGCATCGTGAAGGGCGATGGACAAGTCGAAATGATAGACCCCGGTCGCTTCCAGGCAGACGACGATGCCAGGCAGATTGACCAGCTTCTTCACCAGGCGGGCGCGGTCAGCGGGGGTGTTGGTAAATTTCTGTGCCTTGTAAGAGGTAGCGTTCTTGCGGATGAGGAGAATCAATTCCTCAGCACCGACGTCAATCCCGGCGAAGAGCGATTGAAGTTCTGGAACAATTTTTTCAGATTGAATGGTCATGATGTTTATCTGTAAGGTTAAAAAAGAAAGTAAACTGCTCGCTGGTTTCCCGACCCTGAATATGCGCCTACCTTCCTTGTGTATGCAGGCTCTTAGCCTCGGATACTCCACGGTATGGGCGAATAGGGCGGGAGGCCAATCTACAAAACAGGCTCTGGTTAAAAAACCAGTCCTCAGGAGCGGACGGCCTTCCCGGTGAAACATAAAACTTTAC
>SCPW01000268.1 GCA_004298605.1 Gallionella sp. | reverse complement strand
CTGTCGAGCAACTGCGAAAGGAGAGTGTATTGCCGGGCGTTGATCTGCCTGTCGTCCAGCGCGCGGCGGATATTGCTCTCGAACAGCAGCATGCCCACCATGCGGTTGACGCGGTCATGCAGGCTGTTGATCGTCAGGCGCATGCCTTCGAGATGGAAATCGACAAAGCCCTGGTTGGGCGCCACCTGCCCTTTTTCGGCGGCCTTGCGGCAGTTATTGAAAAGCGTGAAATAGGTGTCGATGTTTGCGAGGTAATAGCGTGCAAGCGCAAAGGGCGCATAGCGGTAACCCGCCGCCCGGAGCAGCGTGGCCTCGATGACGCGCCCGACGCGCCCGTTGCCATCCCAGAAGGGGTGGATCAGCTCGTAATGGAGATGCACCAGCGGCGCGCGGATCAGGGCGTGTATGCCGGCCGCTTCCAGTTCACCATGCCAAATAGCGAGCGCCTCCAGCAGGCGCCGGATGTCCTTGCCGTACTGAGGCGGCTTGTAACGGCCGCCATGGGCCGCGTCGCCGACGTAGGTCGCGCGCCCCTTCGGGTTGTCGCGGATGAGGCCGGGGCGATTGTCCGGGTGGGGAATGTCGCGGGTGATAAGGCGGTGCAGCTCCAGGATGAAATTCGGCGTCAGGCTCCAGCCGGGCGTCGCGGCAGCCGCCTGCGCCAGGCCGTAGGCGGCCTTGATGTTGAGGGCGCGCCTTTGCTCGACTTCCTGTACCTGACCGGGATCGAGCGCCAGGGCGCTGGCGGTTTCGTCTTCGGTGAGTGTGCCGCCTTCGATGGTGTTGGTGCCGAACACGCTGCTGACCACAATCTCTTTCTCAAGGCGGTTGGCCACTTGGGCGAGCGGAGAGGTCACAAAACGTGCATGTGCATCTTCGACGCGCAGGAGAGCCGCCCCGGTCGAGGCGATTCCCATCTGAAAGATGAAGGTGCCGTGACGATCAGTTTCGATCCGGCGGGTTATTTCAGGAAGATTTTCTGGCATTATTTTGTCCGTGAAAATGTCCGGTGAAATTTAATAAATACCCTTTATATTTCATGCTGATATTATTGCAAAACAAAGCCTGCTGTCCACGAAAATGTCCGCTTATCTGCGGCAAAGCACCTCTGGCGGGTATACGAAACCCGGCCCGCGAATGTTATCCCGCGCGGAACGGTGGAACCGTCGGCCAGAATAGTAAACAGATGTTGATATTCATATAAAGCTCAATTAGTTGAGGATTCTCGGCACAGTAGTTTAGAATGCGCCCTCTCGATTTTTTGGGCTCCAACTTTGTCTGCGCCAGCATTGGTCGAAATTCGCGACCTCAATTTTGCCTACGATAAGCGTCCTATCCTGGAGGGCATCAACATGGTTTTCCCGAAGGGAAAGCTGATTGCCATCATGGGGTTGAGCGGCTGCGGCAAAACCACGCTGCTGCGCCATATCGGCGGCGCGCTCAAGCCGACTAAGGGCTACGTCAAGGTAGGTGGCCAGGTGATCCACGAGCTGGACCAGGATGGCCTGTATGCCATGCGGCGCAAAATGGGCATGCTGTTCCAGTTCGGCGCGCTGTTCACCGACATGTCGGTGTACGACAACGTGGCGTTCCAGATGCGCGAGCATACCGACCTGCCGGAAGAGTTGATCCACGATCTGGTCTTGATGAAGCTGCACGCGGTCGGGTTGCGCGGCACGCATGGCCTGATGCCTTCCGAGCTGTCCGGCGGCATGGCGCGGCGCGTGGCGTTGGCGCGCACCGTGGCGCTCGACCCGATGCTTATTATGTATGACGAGCCGTTTGCCGGATTGGATCCGATTTCCCTGACCGTGGTGGGCGATCTGATCCGCCGTCTGAACGATGCGCTGGGGGCGACTTCGGTCGTGGTCACGCACGATGTGCAGGAGTCGATGAAGATTGTGGATTATATTTATTTCATGGCCAATGGCGTGATTGTCGCCGAGGGAACGCCCGACGAAATCCGCGCTTCGGATCGGGATTTCGTACACCAGTTTGTGCATGGCGAAATGGATGGCCCGGTGCCCTTCCATTATCCCGGCGGCGATTACCGCAAAGATTTGAATTTGCAGAACTGACATTATGCCGGCAGCCAAAACCATCAGGGGAATCGGGCATAGCGCCATCAACGCGGTATGGCGCATCGGTATGGCGGCGCGCTTCTTTTTTCTCACGTTGCTGTATTCGGGTAGCGGTTTCAGACGCTTCCATCTGATTATCAAAGAGCTGTTTTCAACCGGCGTGATGTCGCTGATCATCATTCTGGTGGCCGGATTATTCGTCGGCATGGTGTTGGGGCTGCAAGGTTTCGAGACGCTCAAGCGGTATGGCTCCGAATCGGCGCTGGGCGGAATGGTGGCGCTGAGCTTGGTGCGCGAATTGGGCCCGGTGGTGGCGGCGTTGT
>SCPW01000033.1 GCA_004298605.1 Gallionella sp. | reverse complement strand
CACGTTGAGGCGCTTGGATTCCGGCACGAACACCGCCGGGCGCAGCATGTCGCGCACGTCCAGCTCTTCTCCGGCGTAATAGCGCAGCAAATCTTTCGCCAGCAGGATGCCGATGATGTTGTCCTTGTCGCCGTCGATCACGGGAAAGCGCGAGTGCGCGGTTTCGATGACGAAAGGGATGAATTTTTCGGGCGGCTCGCCGATGTCGATGACATCCATTTGCGCGCGCGGAATCATGATTTCGCGCACCTGGCGTTCGGAAACCTGCATCACGCCTTCCATCATGGCCAGCGCGTCGGCATCCAGCAGGTTGCGCTCGTAGGCGGAATGCAGCAGTTCGACGAGCTGCTCGCGGTCTTCCGGTTCGCGCAGCAGCAGCGCGGAAAGACGTTCCAACAGGCTGGGTTTACTACTTTCTGAGTCGTCCATGTGTGATGCTAGTGTGCTTGATAGGGGTCGGGGTAGCGCAATTTTAGCATTAGTGCGGTTTCCAATGCTTCCATCGCGGCGGCATCGCTGTCATTTTCGTGGTCATAGCCTTGCAGATGCAGGGCGGCGTGGATGGCGAGGTGGGCGTAATGCGCCAGCAAATCTTTGTGCTGCGCGGCTGCTTCTTTCTCCACGACCGGCGCGCAAATGACCACATCACCGGACAGTTGCCCCGCATCGTCATAGACGAAAGTCAGCACGTTGGTGGCGTAATCCTTGCCGCGATAATTCTTGTTCAGCTCGCGCCCCTCGGCTTCATCCACGATGCGCAACGTCATGCGCACATCGCGCCGCAACGCGGCCTTGATCCAGCGGCGCAATTGCGCGCGGGCCGGCATCAGCGGCGCAGCGCAGGCATATTGCACGGACAAGGAAAGTTTATGCGGTTTTTTGCTGTTCATGGTGCTCATAGTTTCTTGGTTCAGGATACGCCCGATGCCAGTTCGCCGCGCAGCGTGTGCCGCACCACTCGGGTAATTTTCACCTCGACAAAACGGCCTATCATGCCGGGCGAGCCGAGGAAATTCACCACGCGGTTGTTGCCGGTGCGCCCGGCCAGTTCGCGCACATCTTTTTTCGATACGCCTTCCACCAGCACGCGCTGCGTTGTGCCGAGCATGGTCTGCGCCACACCGTCTTCCTGTTCCATGATGCGATCCTGCAAACGCTTCAAGCGCGCCGCCTTCACTTCCTGCGGCGTGTCGTCGTGCAGTTCGGCGGCCGGTGTGCCGGGGCGCGGGCTGTACAGGTAGCTGAAGCTGTTGTCGAAGCCGATCTCGTCGATCAGCTTCATGGTCGCTTCAAAATCCTGTTCGGTTTCACCGGGAAAACCGACGATGAAATCCGAGGTGATGCAAATATCGGGGCGCGCCGCGCGCACCCTGCGGATGATGGATTTGTATTCCAGCACGGTGTGGCCGCGCTTCATCGCCGCCAAAATGCGATCCGAACCGGACTGCACCGGCAAGTGCAAATGGCTGACCAGCTTGGGCGTAGTCGCATACATGTCGATCAGGCGTTGCGTCATTTCCTTGGGGTGCGAGGTGGTGTAGCGTATCCGTTCCACCCCCTCCAGCGCCGCGACAGTTTGCAGCAGATAGGCAAAATCCACCGTGTCGCCGTCGTCGCCTTCACCGAGGTAGGCATTCACGTTCTGGCCGATCAGGGTGATTTCTTTCACGCCTTGCGCGACCAGCTCCCGCACATCGCGGATCACATCGGCCAACGGGCGCGATACCTCCTCGCCGCGCGTGTAAGGCACCACGCAATAGGTGCAATATTTGCTGCAACCTTCCATGATGGAAACAAAAGCGGAGCCGGAGGTGGCCTGCGGCGCGGGCAGGTGATCGAATTTTTCGATCTCGGGAAAACTGATGTCCACCTGCGGGCGCCCGGTATCGCGGCGCGCCTGCAACATCTGCGGCAGCCGGTGCAAAGTCTGCGGGCCGAACACCACATCCACATATGGCGCGCGCTTCACGATCGCGTCGCCTTCCTGGCTGGCGACGCAGCCGCCCACGCCGATCAGCAAATCCGGCTTGGCCAGCTTCAGCGGGCGCACCCGCCCCAGATCGGAAAATACTTTCTCCTCCGCCTTCTCGCGGATCGAACAGGTATTGAACAGGATGACATCGGCTTCTTCCGGCTTGCCGGTCTGCTCCATCCCCTCGCAGGCGCGCAGCACATCGGCCATTTTGTCCGAGTCGTACTCGTTCATCTGGCAGCCGTAAGTTTTGATATAAAGCTTTCCGCCGGTTTTGATAGGAGTTTTTCCGCTGTTGATATGAATTTTTTTAGTCACGCTGAAACGCTGTTTGGGTAACTTCCGTCGGTTCCGGAAAATGTGGAGGGAGAAATAACAGACTGAATTTATGCTCAAACCCGAGCAAAAAAGTCATGTAAGATTCTATCGAAAAGCGCTTGCTCGCGCAAAAAATTGTGCTACGATTCGCCTCGCTGGGCTTTTTCAGGGTATCCAATCCAGGGTCTTTTTGGGGAGAAAAAAATGGCAATCATCGCAGACATCGCATCAATCGGTACCATGGTGGGAGCAGTTGTGTTTTCCGTGTGGTCGCTGAAGCAATTGATCGGCAGCAACTGAAACAACGGAAGCGACCAATAAAAAAACCAGCCTCGGCTGGTTTTTTTATTGTGGCCTTGCCCCTGAAAAACGTATTTCTTAACTGCGGTTTAATTCCAAGTTAAGGAGACGGAGAAATGAAGCAAATAAAAGGCAACATGGCCGAATTTCTGCCCGTCACGATGCGCCATCCGATCCGCCACGTGCTGCATGGTTACTATGAGCTGCGGCGACCTGCTAAAATGCGCGACTTTTTCAGCCTTTCGAAATCAACTCATGCACCCTGCAAGCAATTCCATGACCGCGACCGAACGCCGCGCCAGTGTTGGCTTGGCCAGCATTTATGGCCTGCGTATGCTGGGGCTGTTCATCATCCTGCCGGTTTTCGCGCTGTATGCGGAACACCTGCCGGGCGGCGAAAGCCATTTGCTGATCGGCGTCGCGCTGGGGGCTTACGGGCTGACCCAGGCCATTTTGCAAATCCCGGCCGGCTGGATGTCCGACCGCTACGGGCGCAAACCGATTATTTATGGCGGTTTGTTGCTGTTCGGGCTGGGGAGCTTTATCGCCGCCTCGGCGGATAACATTTATTGGGTCATCATCGGTCGCGCCATCCAGGGCGCGGGCGCGATCAACGCCGCCGTGATGGCGCTGGCCGCCGATCTGACCCGCGAAGAGGTGCGCACCAAGGCGATGGCGCTGATCGGCATGACCATCGGCGCTACGTTTTCGCTGTCGCTGGTTTTGTCGCCGTTCCTCAACAACCTGCTCGGTGTGCCGGGCATCTTTGCGATGACCGGCGTGCTGGCCTTGCTGGCCTTGCTGGTGGTGCGCCTGGTGATTCCCGACCCGGTAATCACGCGCTTTCACAGCGATGCTGAACCCAATGTCAGACGCTTCGGCGAAGTGCTGCGCAACAAGGATCTGCTGCGCCTCGATTTCGGTATTTTCGCGGTGCATGCGATCCTGATGTCGGTATTTCTGCGCGTGCCGTTCCTGCTCAAGTCGGACGGCCTGGACGTGTCGCAGCATTGGAAAATTTATCTGCCGGTATTGGTGCTGTCCGTTGTGCTGATGCTGCCATTTTTTATCCTCGCCGGAAAAAAAGGCAAAATGAAACCGGTGTTTCTGCTATCGATCGCGCTGGCGATGGTTTCGCAAATCATGCTGCTGTTCGCGCAACACAGCGTGTGGGGCGTGGCCGCCGCATTGCTGGTATTCTTCACCGCGTTTAACGTGCTGGAAGCCAAGCTGCCTTCGCTGATCAGCATCGTTGCGCCACTGTCGGCCAGAGGCACGGCAATGGGCGTGTATAGCAGCGTGCAGTTTCTCGGTGCATTTTTCGGCGCAACGGTCGGCGGCGCGTTGATGCAGTATGTCGGCGGCGATGCGGTGTTCGTATTCAGCGCCGTGCTGTTGCTGATTTGGCTGGTGGTGGCATCCGGCATGCAGTCCCCGGCTACGGTGCGCACCAAGATGTACCACTTGCCGGAATTGAATGATGCCGCCGCGCTCGAATTGCGGCAACGTCTCTCGCAACTGATCGGGGTGCGAGAAGTGATGGTGGTGGCAGCAGAGCGCATGGCCTGCCTCAAAGTGGATACGCAGGAATTTGATGAAGCAGCGGTAGAACAACTCGTTATGAAAGGAGCATGACATGGCATCAGTGAATAAGGCAATTCTGATAGGAAATCTCGGGAAAGACCCTGAGGTGAGGTATATGCCAAGTGGCGAAGCAATCGCAAATATCACCTTGGCGACCACCGATACATGGAAAGACAAGAGCGGCGAGAAGCAGGAAAAAACAGAGTGGCATCGTGTTTCGTTCTTTGGCCGGCAGGCCGAGGTTGTCGGGGAGTACCTGAAAAAAGGTTCGCAGATTTACGTTGAGGGCCGCATCCAAACACGTAAGTGGCAGGATAAGGACGGGCAGGATCGCTACACCACCGAGATCGTGGCAGACCGGATGCAAATGCTGGGCGGCAAATCGTCCGGCAGCGGCAGTTTCGAGGTGGTGGAGAACAAGCCGGCAGCCTCTTCATCCAACAGCACCGCAGCGCCCGCCAAACCCGCACCGTCGGCCAAGAGCAGTTTCGACAACTTTGATGACGATATTCCGTTCTAAAAAAGCGGGAGTTTGTAGGGTGGGCGTAACCCACCCTACATAAAAACTGCTTATGTTTCTATTGCGAATTGGAGCTCTAAACCCGCTCCAGCACCGCCGCGAAAAACCCGTCCGTGCCATGCAGGTGCGGGCGCAGTTCCAGATAATCACCCGTTTCCAGCGCGATTTTTTGCTGCCGCAATATTTCGCCGGACGGGCGCAGCACGAAATCGGGATGCGCGGCCAGGAAGGCCTGCACGATGAGCTGGTTTTCTTCCGGCAGGATGCTGCAAGTCGCGTACACGAGACGCCCGCCCTTCTTCAGCAGACGGCTGGCGGAGGCCAGGATGGCCGCCTGTTGTTGCGTGTACGCTTCGATACTGCCGGGTGATTGG
>SCPW01000267.1 GCA_004298605.1 Gallionella sp. | reverse complement strand
ACCTGATGGACAAAATCGTTCCGGGTGGCGTGGCCGCGGACTTGGTGGAACCGGGGAAACAAACCCTGCTCGGAGAATGCGCCATGCTGGAACGCGAAGCTCACTTGCTGCGCGGCATCTACGAAGAACATGCCGGTGTGCAGGACCGTTTCATCGGCGCGGGCTGCGTCGGGCCGAAACTTGCCGCGCAGCTCGGGTTATGCGGTTTGGCCGGGCGCGCCAGCTCGCAGGCCTGGGATGCGCGGGTGCAGTTTCCATGCGCCCCTTACGATATGCTGGATGTGCGGATGGCGACGCACCGGAACGGCGATGTCGCGGCGCGCGTCATCGTGCGCTTTGATGAATTGTTCGAGTCGTTGCGCTTGCAGCGCGATATATTGGCCAATCTGGTGCATGGCGACGAAGTGGTCACCCCCCTCGAAAGGCTCCCCGCGAATGGTTTTGGCGCCGGCATGGTGGAGGGCTGGCGCGGCGAAGTGATGGTGGCGATCCACACCGATGCGCGGGGCAATCTGGCGCGCGTCCACCCGCATGACCCATCCTGGCAAAATTGGCCGGTGCTGGAGCACGCCATCATGGGCAACATCGTGCCGGATTTCCCGCTCATCAACAAATCGTTCAACCTCAGTTATTCAGGGCAGGATTTGTGATGTACCAACTCATCAAGCAGATCGTCAAAACCGGTATCAAGACAGAACCCGCACCGCAACCGGACGAGGCGATGCGCGCCGAATCGCAACGGTTGCAGCAGGAAATTCTCGGCGTGTTCGGCCACGCGCTGAGCATACGCCAGGTGGATGCCGGATCATGCAACGGCTGCGAGCTGGAAATCCACGCGCTCAACAACGCTTATTACAACATCGAGGGATCGGGCGTCAAATTCGTCGCCAGCCCGCGCCATGCCGACCTGTTGCTGGTCACCGGCCCGGTGTCGCGCCACATGGCGGTCGCGCTCAAACGCACCTATGACGCCACGCCGGAGCCAAAGCTGGTGGTGGCTATCGGCGATTGCGGCTGTGACGGGGGCATCTTTTCTTCGGATGGCGCCGGTTGCGCGGGTGAAAGTTATGCCAGTTGCGGGCGCGTCGCCAGCATTATCCCGGTAGACGTGGTGGTGAGCGGTTGCCCGCCCACGCCCACCGCGATACTGCAAGGCATACTGACCGCGGTCAGCGCGCAGAAATAAGCGGTCTATTTGATCCGCATTCCGGGCTGCGCGCCTTCGTCCGGGCTGAGGATGAACAAGCCGGGCGTGCCGCCAGAAGCCGCCAGCACCATGCCTTCCGACGTGCCAAACTTCATCTTGCGTGGCGCGAGATTGGCGACCATCACGGTCATTCTTCCTTTCAGTTTTTCGGGGTCGTAGACCGACTTGATGCCCGCGAACACCGTGCGCGGTTTTTCTTCGCCGATGTCCAGCGTCAGCTTCAATAACTTTTCCGCACCTTCCACATGCTCGGCGTTGATGATCTTCGCGACACGCAAATCCACCTTGCTGAAATCTTCAATCGAAATGTAGCTCCCTTCCCCCGCAGGCGGGGAGAGCGAAGCGAGGGGGGCGGAGCCGGCTGGGGGCGAGGGCTGGTGTTGCTGTGCCTCGGCATGGCGGGTCGGCGAGGGTGGGGGAGCCAGAGTTTGCTTGTTGGCTTCAATCATGGCGTCGATCTGTTTTTGGTCAACGCGGGTCATCAGGTGCTGGTAAGGATTAATGGCATGTCCTTCACCTAACTGTGTTAATGCCATTTCCCATTTCAGAGGCTTGATGTTGAGAAAGCGTTCGATGTTCTCCGCAAGCGTTGGCAGCACTGGTTTAAGGTAGAGCGCGAGCAAGCGGAATGCATTCAAGCTGGTACTGCAAACTTCATGAAGCCGGCTTGCCTGGCTTTCGTCCTTGGCAAGCACCCAAGGCTTATGGGAGTCCACATACTGGTTTGCCAAGTCTGTAATCCGCATAATTTCGCGAATGGCTCGGCCATATTCTCTACTATCGTAAGCTGCGGAAATTTC
>SCPW01000266.1 GCA_004298605.1 Gallionella sp. | reverse complement strand
GGTAATCCGGCAGCGCCAGCCGGTAGCCTTCGCTGTTTTCGGCGGCATTGCCGCTCTCCACCTCGCGCCAGTTGAACGGGTGGGACAGCGAATGGCTGGCGATTTCGACGTGTGGCAGGGCGAACATGTCGCGCGCCACGCCTTCCAGTATCGGCGAAAGCGGCTTGTTCAGGCCGTTGGGGGAGATTTCGCCCTGGATGACCGAGACCGCCGTCGGGATGCGATATTTTGTCAGGATGCGGTCGCGCACGACTTCCGAGGCCAGCGGATTGCCCGGCATCTCCGCACGGCTGGCGAAGCCGTCGCCATCCATGTGGGCGAGCAGCATCCGGCGACCGCTCTCGGTGGTGGCGTCGGGCACCGGCATGTCCGGCAGCTTGAGGGCGCGGCGCAGAAACTCGATCGGCTGAACCACCCAGCGGATCCCGGCATCCAGCGGCAGTTCGTCGAGCACATAGGGGCTCAGGATGTAGCCGCCCCACGGCATCAGGGCGGCGGCGTCCTGGGTCGCGCCCCCCTCGTCGCGCAATTGCAGCAGCGGCGTGCCGCCTTCCGCGTGCAGCGGGCGGAAGGCATCGCGTTCCGGCAATGGCTCGGCCTCGAAGCCGAACAGCTTATCCTGGGCGGCGATGCTGATCTGGCCGGAAAGCGGGGATGCGGGCTTGAGCTGAAGTCCGAGCCGGGCGCCGGAGGGGGAGTCAATCAGAAAATTGAGATGGTCGAGCAGCGCGACCGGTACGCCGGAAGTGGCCTGTTTTTCGATCCACTGCGCGAGGCCGCTTCCCTCCGCACCCGGAGGGCGGGTGAGCCAGACCAGAATACCGGCGTAGCGCCCGGTCAGCGGGTATTCCGGCAGCGGTTTGCGCGCATCGACGAATTCCAGCGTATAGCCGAGGTAATTGAGCGGCATCGCGGCATGGCGCTGCGCCAGTTCAAAAGTCAGGCCGAATTCGTCATTTGCATCGTTGTGGAGCACCATCACTTTGCGCGGCATGACTTCGATATTGCCGATGCCGAGCATATCCAGCCCGGGATCGGCTATCCAGGGAACAAAGCCGTGCGCCCGAATTTTCGCTGCGGTCTCGCGCGCCAGGGCGCGGTCGTGCGGTGCGACATAGTCGATCGCCACCACCGGCAGGCGGTATTCCTGTTTGACACGGTCGAGTTGCCGCAGCAGCCAGGCGCGGTCTGCTTCCGGTACAGGGCGGTAGACTTTTTCGGCCTGATCCCAACCCCGATAGAGCGATTCCGCCGCCACCGCGAACACGTCGCCGTGGACTTCGGGCAGGATTTCGAAGCCGCGATTGAACATCAGTTTGATACCCGGGAAGCGCCGCTTCAACTCGCGGATCACCCGCACCAGCCCGGCTTCCTGCGCGCGCCGGGCGGGTTCGCCCTTGGCGTGGAGCTGGTACGAATCCAGTGTGTCGAGGAAAAACCCGCGGTAACCGGCCTGCCAAAGCGGTCGGATCACCCGTTCGGCAAAAAAATCCGGCCATGCCGACTGCGCCTGATCGAGCACGACGCTATTCCAAGCGGGGTTTTTTCCCAGACGCCAACTGGCTGGAATGTCTTTAAGGTAAGGCCGTTCCCGCGTGGCCTCGCCGACCGCGACATAGGCGAACGGGGTGACTTCGGCGGGCGCGACCTGGGGGGCGGG
>SCPW01000032.1 GCA_004298605.1 Gallionella sp. | reverse complement strand
GGTGCCGATCATGCTTACCGTGGCTTACCTGACGCTGGCGGAACGGAAAGTCATCGGCTTCATGCAAATCCGCATCGGCCCGAACCGCGTCGGCCCTTATGGCTTGTTGCAACCGCTCGCCGACGGCGTGAAGTTGTTGCTCAAGGAAATCATCATTCCGACCGGATCGAGCAAATTCCTGTTCGTCCTGGCGCCTATCATGGCGTTGGCCCCATCGCTGGCGGCGTGGGCGGTCGTGCCGTTCAGCGACGGGATGGTGCTGGCCAATCTGAACGCGGGGCTGCTGTATATTCTGGCGATGACTTCGCTGGGGGTGTACGGCATCATCATCGCCGGCTGGGCATCCAACTCCAAATACGCGTTCCTCGGCGCGGTGCGTTCTGCGGCGCAGATCGTATCGTATGAAATCGCCATGGGCTTCGCGCTGGTGTGCGTGCTGATGG
Source organism: Gallionella sp. (assembly GCA_004298605.1). Lineage (GTDB taxonomy): Bacteria > Pseudomonadota > Gammaproteobacteria > Burkholderiales > Gallionellaceae > Gallionella. Next base: position 6,427 of record SCPW01000032.1, on the reverse strand, counting down.
CTTCGCAAAGCATGAATCTGGTCGATATCGTGCATGGTCAGCAAGGCAGCTTCGGCATGCTGGGCTGGTATTGGGTGCCGCTGTTCCCGATGTTCCTCGTGTACCTGATTGCCGGTGTGGCCGAAACCAACCGCGCGCCGTTCGATATGGCCGAAGGCGAATCGGAAATCGTCGCGGGCTTCCACGTGGAATATTCCGGCATGGCGTTCGCACTGTTTTTCCTGGCCGAATACGCCAACATGATTCTGGTCGCTTTCCTCACCTCTATCATGTTTCTGGGCGGATGGCTGTCGCCGTTGCCGTTCCTGCCGGACAGTTTCATCTGGCTGCTGGGCAAGGTTTCCTTCATCCTGTTCCTGTTCCTGTGGTTCCGCGCAACCTTCCCGCGCTACCGCTACGATCAACTGATGCGGCTGGGCTGGAAAGTATTTATCCCGCTCACCATCATCTGGGTGGTGGTGGTTGCCGCGTGGATGCAGACCCCATTGTGGCTTTGGTAGGGGCGCGCCCGATCGCACCCGTGCAAGGATATAAAAATGCAAATGATCAAAAATTTCTTTAAGACCTTCCTGCTCTACGAGCTGGTCAAAGGCATGGCGCTGACCGGGCGGTATTTCTTCGCGCGCAAGATCACCGTGCAGTTCCCCGAGGAAAAAACCCCGCAAAGCTTCCGTTTCCGCGGGCTGCACGCGCAGCGCCGCTACGCCAACGGCGAAGAGCGTTGCATCGGCTGCAAACTGTGCGAAGCGGTCTGCCCGGCATTGGCGATCAAGATCGAAGTGGCCGAGCGCGAAGACGGCACACGCCGCACCACGCAATATGACATCGACCTGACCAAGTGCATCTTCTGCGGTTTCTGCGAGGAATCCTGCCCGGTGGATGCGATTGTCGAAACCCGCGTGCTCGAATACCACGGCGAGAAGCGCGGCGACTTGTATTACACCAAAACGATGTTGCTGGCGAACGGTGAAAAACATGAAGCGCAAATCGCCAAGGATAGAGCGGCGGATGCGAAATATAGGTAGAGCGGTAGGGTGGGCACGTTGTTTGTGCCCACGCGGACAGACCCGCACGTGGGCACAAACAATGTGCCCACCCTACATCTTTGAGAGGATATGTTAATGAATTTTGAAACCGTCGTATTTTATATGCTCGCCGCACTGACCATCTTCGCGGCATTGCGCGTGATTACCGCGCGCAATCCGGTGCATGCGGTGCTGTTTTTGGTGCTGGCATTTATCAGTTCCGCCGGTATCTGGATATTGCTGGAAGCGGAATTCCTCGCCATTACGCTGGTGCTGGTGTATGTCGGCGCGGTGATGGTGTTGTTCCTGTTCGTGGTGATGATGCTGGACATCAATCTGGTGCGGCTGCGCGAAGGCTTCTGGCGCTGGTTGCCGTTTGGCGCCGCATTGGCCGGACTGATGGCGTTCGAGATGATCTGGGTGTTGGGTTCATCGGGGACATCCGCCGGCAAAACGGCCATCAAACACGCCGCCGATTACAGCAATACCAAGGAGTTGGGCAGGCTGATTTATACCGACTATGTTTATCCGTTCGAGATCGCGGCGGTATTGCTGCTGGTGGCGATGGTGGCCGCGATAGCCTTGACCCTGCGCCGTCGTAAAGACGCCAAGTCGCAGGTAATTTCGGAGCAGATTGCGGTCAAAAAATCGGATCGCTTGCGCGTGGTGGCCATGCAGAGCGAAAGCAAAGAATCTAGGGAGTAGAAAGTGGGAAGCAGGGAGTAGGGGGTGGTTTTTTCCACTGACCACTTCCTACTTTCCACTCCCCAACTTAATCAAGGGAGCGAGATAGAGTGCTAACACTGTCGCATTATCTGGTACTGAGCGCCGTGCTGTTTGCCATCAGCGTGGTCGGTATCTTTCTGAACCGCAAGAATCTGATCGTGCTGTTGATGGCGATCGAAATGATGCTGCTGGCGGTGAATACCAATTTTGTGGCGTTTTCGCATTATCTGGGAGATACCGCCGGACAGATATTTGTGTTTTTTATCCTGACAGTGGCCGCAGCCGAAGCCGCTATCGGCCTGGCGATACTGGTGGTGCTGTTCCGCAATCTGAGCACCATCAACGTTGACGATCTCGACAGCCTGAAAGGGTAATGGGCATGAGTATGCAAAATCTTTATCTGCTGGTTCCCCTGGCTCCGCTGGTTGGGGCGGTTGCCGCCGGTCTGTTCGGCAAATGCTTGGGGCGCGCCTGGTCGCATCGCATCACCATCGCGCTGGTGGCGGTTTCCTTCTTTGCCTCGCTGGCGATTTTCAGGGATGTCATGGCGGGTGCGCCGGTTTTCAATGCCCCGGTGTACACATGGCTGACTTCCGGCGATACCAGCTTCCAGGTGGGCTTCCTGATCGACAAGCTCACTGTCACCATGATGCTGGTGGTGACCTTCGTGTCGTTGATGGTGCATATTTACACGATCGGTTACATGCAGGAAGACCCCGGCTACCAGCGCTTTTTCAGCTACATCTCGCTGTTCACTTTCTCCATGCTGATGCTGGTGATGGCCAACAACTTCATGCAGTTGTTCTTCGGTTGGGAAGCGGTGGGGTTGGTTTCATACCTGCTGATCGGTTTCTGGTATAAAAAAGAAACGGCGATTTATGCCAACCTCAAAGCCTTCCTGGTGAACCGTGTCGGCGACTTCGGCTTCCTGCTCGGCATCGGTCTGGTATTGATGGTGTTCGGCACGCTGGACTATGCCGCAGTGTTCGCCAATGCCGCCAGCCACGCCGGCGACATGGCCCCGATTCCCGGCATGTCAGTTAATTTGTTAAGCGCGATATGCATCCTGTTGTTCATCGGCGCGATGGGCAAGTCGGCGCAGTTTCCGCTGCATGTCTGGCTGCCCGATTCAATGGAAGGCCCGACCCCGATTTCCGCGTTGATCCACGCCGCGACGATGGTGACCGCCGGTATTTTCATGGTGTCGCGCATGTCGCCGTTGTATGAATTGTCCGACGCCGCCCTGTCCTTCGTCATGGTGATCGGCGCGATTACCGCGCTGTTCATGGGCTTCCTCGGCATCATCCAGAACGACATCAAGCGCGTGGTCGCGTATTCCACGCTGTCGCAACTGGGCTACATGACTGTCGCGCTGGGCGCTTCCGCCTACTCGGTGGCAATTTTCCACCTGATGACCCACGCCTTCTTCAAGGCATTGCTGTTCCTGGCCGCCGGTAGCGTGATTATCGCGATGCACCACAATCAGGACATCCGTTTTATGGGCGGACTGAAAAAATACATGCCGATAACGTGGATCACTTCGCTGATCGGCTCGCTGGCATTGATCGGCACCCCGTTCTTCTCCGGCTTCTACTCCAAGGACAGCATCATCGAGGCGGTTGCGCTGTCTGATCTGCCCGGTTCCGGCTTCGCTTACTTTGCCGTGGTGGCAGGGGTGTTTGTCACCGCGTTCTATTCGTTCCGCATGTATTTCCTGGTGTTCCACGGCAAGGAACGTTTTGCCGATACGCACCATGACGATCATGGCGACCATCATGCGGATGCGCACGATGACGGGCACGGGGAGCATGATGAGCATGGGCATCACGGCAGCGGCAAGCCGCACGAAACACCCTGGGTGGTCACGCTGCCGCTGATCCTGCTGGCTATCCCTTCGGTACTGATAGGTTTCATCGCCATCGAGCCGATGCTGTATGGCGGTTATTTTGGCGACGCGATTTTTATCTCCGAGCGACACCCCGCGCTGCATGAAATGCGGCATGAATTTCATGGTGCATTCGCCATGACCCTGCACGCGCTGACGACCTTGCCGCTGTGGCTGGCAATTGCCGGCGTGGCGAGCGCGGCATATTTCTACCTGAAGCGCCCCGATATTCCCGCTGCCATTCAAAAACGTTTCCAGGGCATCTACACGCTGTTGGACAACAAATATTACTTCGACCGTTTCAACGACTGGTTCTTTGCCGGCGGCGCACGCGGTGCGAGCCGGTTCCTGTGGAAATTTGGCGACGTGAAGCTGATTGATGGCCTGATGGTGAACGGCTCGGCAAAACTGGTCGGGATGCTCTCCGGCGTTGTCCGGCGCGTCCAGTCCGGCTACATCTACCACTACGCGTTTTCCATGATTATCGGCGTGTTCGTGTTGTTGACCGTGCGTAACTGGTTTTAAAAGCGGGGAGCAGGGAGTGGAGAGTAGTGAGTGGAGTGTTTTCCACTATCTACTTCCTGCTCCCCGCTTCCCAGAAATTAAAGGAATAAAAGCATGATTTTTGGATTACCCGTAATTAGCGTTGCGATCTGGTTGCCGATCATCTTCGGCATACTGGTGCTGGCCACCGGCGACGACAGGAATGCCCCGCTGGCGCGCTTCATTGCGCTGGTCGGCTCGGTGATCGGTTTTCTGGTGACGATCCCGCTATATACCGGCTTTGTGCGCGACACATCGGAAATGCAGTTTGTCGAACTGCATGACTGGATCACGCGCTTCAACATCCACTACTACCTCGGCGTGGACGGCATCTCGGTGCTGTTCATCCTGCTCACCGCTTTTTTTACGCCTATCGTGGTGCTGGCCGGATGGAAGGTGATCGAAAAGCGCGTCGCGCAATATATGGCGTCCTTCCTCATCATGTCCGGCATCATGATCGGCGTGTTTGCCGCGCTCGATGCGGTACTGTTTTACGTATTCTGGGAAGCCATGCTGATCCCGATGTTCCTCATCATCGGCGTGTGGGGCGGGCAGAACCGCGTGTACGCGGCAGTCAAGTTTTTCCTTTACACCTTGCTCGGATCGCTGCTGATGCTGGTGGCGCTGGTCTACCTCTACAACCAGTCCGGCGGCAGCTTCGAAATACTCGATTTCCACCAGGTTGCACTGCCGATGACCGCGCAGATCTTGATTTTTGTCGCATTCTTCTTCGCCTTCGCGGTGAAAGTGCCGATGTTCCCGGTGCATACCTGGTTGCCGGATGCGCACGTCGAGGCGCCTACCGGCGGTTCGGTGATCCTGGCGGCGATCATGCTGAAAGTCGGCGCTTACGGTTTCCTGCGTTTCTCCATGCCCATCGTGCCGGACGCCAGCCACAAGCTGTCCGGCGCCATGATCGCGCTGTCGCTGATCGCGGTGGTGTATATCGGCCTGGTGGCGCTGATGCAATCGGACATGAAAAAACTGGTGGCCTATTCTTCCATCTCGCATATGGGGTTTGTCACGCTGGGTTTTTTCATATTCAACAACTACGGCATGGAAGGCGCGCTGCTGCAAATGATTTCGCACGGCTTCGTGTCCGGCGCGCTGTTCCTGTGCATCGGCGTGCTGTATGACCGGATGCACTCGCGCAACATCGCCGATTACGGCGGCGTGGCCAACACCATGCCGGTATTCGCCGCGTTTTTCATGCTGTTCGCGATGGCCAACAGCGGCTTGCCCGGCACCAGCGGTTTTGTCGGTGAATTCATGGTGATCCTCGGCGCCGTAAAAGTGAATTTCTGGTATGCCTTCGCCGCGGCATCCACGCTGATTTTCGGCGCGGCCTACACGTTGTGGATGTACAAGCGCGTAATTTTCGGCGCAGTGGCCAATTCGCACGTCGCCGAACTGACCGACCTGACGCTGCGCGAGAAAGTGATTTTCGCGATCCTGGCGATCACGGTATTGGGCATGGGGCTGTACCCTTTGCCGTTCAGCGAAATCATGCATGCGTCGGTGAATGACCTGCTGGTGCATGTCGCGCGTTCCAAGCTACCGTTGTAAGCAGTTGACCTGAGGTGAATATGGATTTGATGATTGATTTGATGCCCGCCGGCGCCGAAATTTTCCTGCTGGTCATGACGTGCGTGATCCTGATTGCGGATTTGACGATCAGGCAAAACGGCAGGCTGGTCACCTACATGCTGGTGCAGTTCACATTGCTGGGCTGTTCGCTGATTACCGTCGGCACGCATGGAAGCGGCGTCGTATATGCCTTCAACAATATGTACGTGGACGACCTGATGTCCGATGTGCTGAAGCTGCTGACCTACCTGGCGGTTTCCATGATGCTGGTGTATTCGAGGCTATATCTCACCGTGCGTGGCCTGTTCAGCGGCGAGTTCATGGCGTTGGCTCTGTTCGCCACACTCGGCATGATGGTGATGATTTCCGCCAACCACTTCCTCACCCTGTATCTCGGCCTGGAACTGCTCTCCCTCAGCCTGTACGCGATGGTCGCCCTGCAACGCGATTCCGCCATCGCCACCGAAGCGGCGATGAAATATTTCATCCTCGGCGCGCTGGCTTCCGGCCTGCTGCTGTATGGCATGTCCATGCTGTACGGCGCGACCGGCTCGCTGGAACTGGGTGCGGTGGCGAACGCGATCCAGTCCGGCGCCGCGGACAAAAACCTGCTGGTGTTCGGCCTGGTGTTCGTGGTTTCCGGCCTGGCGTTCAAGCTCGG
>SCPW01000265.1 GCA_004298605.1 Gallionella sp. | reverse complement strand
CGCGCTTACCGTGACCAGCAGCGAGGCGTTGGCCTATCTGTGGCAGATGCTTGATGACGATGGTCAAGCCGTGTTGCGCGATACGCCGTTATTTGTGCCACATGCGCGCATCGCCGAGCTGGCTGAACAACAAGGTTGGCGGCAGGTGCAGTTAACAGGCTCGGGGGATGATGGTTTATTATCGGCTTTGATAGCTTGGTTCGGAGCAGCAGCATTTGTAGGGCGGGTTCCACCCGCAGTATTTGAATGATGCCGGGCAAAGCCCGACCTACGACTTCGTACTTTAGATTTTTGGAAGCCTCACATGAACGATCAAGCCACACCACCAGAAAACACCGATCCGGTCACTCCGGCAACCCGGTCGCGCAAGACATCGGTTGCCGACGTGTTCTCGCGCGTCAGCCTCACGCAGATGACGCTGGCGGTGCTGGTGGTGATTTTCCTGTGGCAATGGCTGGACGGGCATCGCGCCATCAGCGACATGCAGGGGCAACTGGCGAAAAAAATCGCCGAAATGGACGGTACGAGCAAGGCCAACCAGATACTGCTGGCGCAAAGCCAGGATCAGGTGCGCGAGCTTTCCGCCAAAGTGGCGACGCTGGAATCGCACTACGCCGAGGCGCAAAACCAGCGTGCCGCGCTGGAAGCGTTGTATAACGACCTGTCGGTCAGCCGCGACGAAACCGCATTGGCGGAAGTCGAGCAAATGTTGCTGATCGCCGGTCAGCAATTGCAGTTATCGGCCAATGTGAAGGCCGCACTGATCGCCATGCAGAGCGCGGACGCGCGTTTGCAGCGCATGGAACGGCCCGCATTCAACGGGCTGCGCAAAGCCATCGCCCAGGACATGGACAAGCTGCGCGCGCTGCCCAACGTGGATATTGCCGGCGCCAACTTCCAGCTCGATAACCTGATCGCCACGGTGGATGAATTGCCGCTGGTCTACCAGCAACGCGCCCCGGGCGAGGTGGCCGCGCAGGCCGATCCGCCAAAAGACGAAACTGCCTGGCAAAAATTGCTGCGCGAAATCTGGCAGGAGGCGAAGCAACTGGTGCGCATCAGGGATACCGGCAAGGCCGAGATTCCGCTGTTGCCGCCCAACCAGGAATTTTTCCTGCGCGAAAATCTCAAGCTGCGCCTGCTGTCGGCGCGCCTCGCGCTGTTGTCGCGCGACGAAGAGAGTTTCAGGCGTGAGCTGCAAACCGCGCAGCTCTGGACAGCGCGCTACTTCGACGCCCAGTCTACGGCCGGATTGCGCGCCCTGTCCGGCTTGAAGAAGCTCGCCGCCTCCAGCATCAACATCGAATTGCCCGACATCGGCACCAGCCTGCAAGCCGTGCGCAGCCACCGCCTGACGCATGAAAACGAGCCGAAGGCGAGTTTCGAGGCACGGCCAAACGAGCCGAAGGCAAATCTCGGGGCGCAGCCAAAGGCGGCGCGATGAAGTATCTGGTCTGGGTGCTGGTGCTGTTCGCGGCGGCGGCAGCGCTGACTGCCGCATCGCACAACCCCGCCTACCTGCTGCTGGTGTATCCGCCGTATCGCATCGAGTTGTCTCTCACCCTGTTCATCAGCCTGCTGCTGCTCGCTTTTATATTTGGCTACGGGCTGGTGCGCCTGGTGCTCGCCGCCCTGCAGCTTCCGGAATTTGTGCGGAAATTCCGCCTGGAGCGTGCGCAGTCCAAGGCGCGCGGGCTGCTGGACGAAGCGCTCGGCGCATTCTTCGAGGGGCGCTATGCGGCGGCTGAAAAGGCTGCCGCGCACGCGATGGAATTGGGCGACACTTCCGCCTTTCACCCCATCATCGCGGCGCGTTCGGCGCACGAATTACGCGAATATGAAAAACGCGATACCTATCTCGCGGCCACCGGGGGCGAGGCGGTTGGCGATCACACCATGCGCCTGATGGCGGCCACCAAATTCATGCTCGACCAGCGCGACCCGCACGGGGCGCTGAAGGCGTTGCAGGAACTGCGCGACAGCGGCGTCAAGGGGCATCCCGGCGCGTTGTCGCTGGAACTCAAGGCGCAGCAACAGGCGGGCAACTGGGACGAGGTATTGAACGTCATCGGGCAGTTGGAAAAGCGCGAATCCATCGACGCGGTGTCGGCGGCGCAATTCCGCCAGCAAGCCTGGCTGGAAAAAATCCGCCAGCAGGAAGACCTTGCGGGATTGTCCGCCTGCCTGAAAAACATCCCCGCCGACTTCAAGCGGCGCGGCATGATCGCCGCCACTGCCGCGCGCGCGCTGATCCGGCACGGCGGTTGCGCACCCGCGCAGCAACTGCTCTCCGACAGCTTGAATGCGCAATGGGACAGCGAGCTGGTCGCGCTGTACGGCGATTGTCTGTCGACAGATGGAATAACCCAAATCGAGCAAGCCGAAAAGTGGCTCAACCAGCACAAGGACGATGCCGGATTGCTGCTCGCACTGGGCAAACTGTGCTTGCACCAGAAGCTATGGGGCAAGGCGCAAAACTATCTGGATGCCAGCATCAGCGTATCCCCCGGCCACGCGGCCTATACCGCGCTCGGCCAGCTCGCGGAGCAACTGGGCAAACCCGAAGAGGCGTTCAGATATTATCAGCGCGCGATGGCGGTGGCGAAACAGTAAAATGTGAAACGAAGAAGCGGCTCTACGTTTCACATTTCACGCTTTAGGGGTGAACGTAAACGCATCCGAGAAGAACGCCTCGTCAGGCAAGCCGCGTTGAGCGGTGAAGTCGTTGTGTGCCGCCTCTACCACCACCGGCGCACCGCAGACATACACTTCGTGCGCGGATAGATCGCTGTAATCATCCAGCACCGCTTGGTGTACAAACCCGGTGTGCCCCCGCCAATCATCCTCCGGCAACGCATCGGAAAGCACCGGGGTGAATTTGACGCCGCTGCTTTCCCATAGCCTGGCCTGGTCCAGCATGTACAAATCTGCCAGCTTGCGCCCGCCCCAATAGAAGTGCATCGGGCGTTTCACCCCGGCATACAGCGCGTGCTCGATGATGGCCTTGACCGGCGCGAAGCCGGTGCCGCTGGCGACAAAAATGATCGGTTTGTCCGAATTCTCGCGCAGGAAAAACGTGCCGAGCGGGCCTTTGAAACGCAAGATGTCGCGTTCTTTCATCCCGTTGAACACGTGCTGGCTGAACGCGCCGCCGGGAATATTGCGGATGTGCAGTTCGAGAAATTCATCGTGGTGCGGCGCGTTCGCCAGCGAAAAACTGCGCGACTTTTGATCCTTCAGCAAGATGCTGATGTACTGCCCCGCCAGGAATTGCAGGCGCTCGTTGGCGGGCAGCTTGAGTTGCAGCGCCATGACATCCTCCGCGAGCTTATCCATCTTTTGCACGCGGCACGGCATGGTCTTGACCGGAATATCATTGGCCGCAGTCACTTCGCGGCTCTCCACGATCAGATCGGAGCGCGGCTTGGCGCAACAGAACAGTGCCATACCCGCAGCTTTTTCGGCATCCGTCAGCGCGCTGTCCAGATACCTGCCGTAGTCCACCCGGCCCTGCACCACTTTCCCTTTGCACGCGCCGCACACGCCATCGCGGCAGCTATAGGGCAGCGTGTAGCCATGCCTGAGCGCGGCTTCGAGGATAGATTCGTGCTCTTCGATGGAAAAGCTGTGGCCGCTCGGCCGAATAGTGATTTGAAAGGTCATGATGAAACTTGCAGTGTGCGCGAAGGCGCGAATTTTAACGCATAATCGGCGCATGAAACGCTTGCTCATTATCGGCTGCGGCGATGTCGCGCTGCGCGCCATTCCCTTGTTGGCGCGACGCTACCGCGTGTTTGCCTTGGTACGCAACCCGGCCAGACACGAGGAATTGCGCGCGCTTGGCGTAATGCCGCTGCCGGGCGATCTGGATAACCGCGCCAGCCTCGCGCGCATCGCCGGATTGGCCGATGCGGTGCTGCACTTCGCGCCGCCACCCTCTACGCCTCACACGACAAGGGGAGGCCGGGAGGGGCTGGGTATCGACACTCGCACACGCAACCTGTTGGCTGCCTTGTCGCAAGGCGCGCTGCCGGAGCGGCTGGTATACATCAGCACCAGCGGCGTGTACGGCGATTGCGGCGGCGCGTGGGTAAGCGAAACGTACCCGTTGAACGCAAAAACACCGCGCGCGCAACGGCGCGTAGACGCCGAAACACAAATCCGCAACTGGGCGATGCGCAATGGCGTGAAGGCCGCAATTTTGCGCGCCCCCGGCATTTACGCCGCCGACCGCCTGCCGCTGGGCCGCTTGCGGCAAGGCACACCGGCCATCGCCGACAGAGAGGACAGCTACACCAACCACATTCATGCCGACGATCTGGCGCGCATCAGCGTCGCGGCTCTGCGGCGCGCAAAAACGTGCCGCGTGTATCACGCCAGCGATGACAGCCATCTTAAAATGGGCGAATATTTTGACCGCGTGGCGGATGCGTTTGGCCTGCCGCATGTGCCGCGCATCAGCCGCGCCGAGGCACAGCGCGTATTGCCGGAGACGCTGCTGTCGTTCATGGGCGAATCGCGGCGGCTGACCAATCAGCGCATGAAGCGGGAATTGAAGGTCGAGCTGCGTTATCCGACGGTGGCGGATATGCTTGCCGCAAGTTCATCCCCGAAAAATACGGTTTGAATGTCCATGCCACAGCACACTGTGCCAACGACCGATCAAACAAAGCTGCCGCCGCTCATCCGCGCGCTGGGCGACCCGGCCTGCTATGACCATCCGGTGGCGCAGGTGCAGTTAATTGAAACGCATATTTCTTGGGTGCTGCTCACCGGCGGCTATGCCTACAAGATTAAAAAACCGCTGAATCTTGGTTTTCTGGATTTCAGCACACTGGAGCTGCGCAGGCTGGCTTGCGACGACGAAGTGCGTTTGAACCGGCGGCTGGCGGCAGAAATGTATCTCGGCGTGGTTGCCATCACTGGCAGCCCGGAGGCGCCGCGCCTCGACGGCCGGGGCGAAGCCATCGAGTACGCCGTGAAAATGCGCCAGTTCCCGCCCGATGCCACGCTGGATCGCCTGGATGAACGCGGCGAACTGGGCATTGCGCAGATAGACCAGCTCGCCGCACGCATGGCGCATTTCCACCTCACCGGCTGCCCCTCCGCGCCCGCAGACAGCCCGTGGGGCGAGCCGGATACGATAGCCCGGCCCGTCTCAGAAAATTTTCAACTCCTGGCCATCCGGTTGGACGAACCAGCGGAAAATCGGCTTCTGGCAAGACTGCAAAGCTGGAGCTCCGCCGAACATGCACGCCTCGCGCCCCTGCTGATCGAGCGCAAGCGCAATGGCTGGATACGCGAATGCCATGGCGACCTGCATCTGGGCAATCTGGCCTGGGTAAACGGGCAACTGCTGATTTTTGACTGCATCGAATTCAATACGGCGCTGCGCTGGATTGATGTCATCTCCGAAGTTGCCTTCTGTTTCATGGATTTGCTGCACCGCAGGCACAGCAACCTGGCGCTGCGCTTTCTCAACGCCTGGCTGGAAGCCAGCGGCGACTACGCCGGTATGGCGCTGCTGCGCTATTACGCCGTGTACCGCGCCCTGGTGCGCGCCAAGGTGGCCGCGTTGCGCGCCGGGCAACCCGGTGGCGGCGATTCGGGCCGCGCCGAGGTTCGCGCCTATCTGCAACTGGCCGGGCGGCTATCGCAAAATACGCCGGCGCAACTCTGGATTACCCACGGCCTGTCCGGCTCCGGCAAAACCACGCTCACCCAGACGCTGCTGCAGGAACAGGGAATGATCCGCCTGCGTTCCGATGTCGAGCGCAAACGCTTGGCCGGGCTGGACGCTCCGGCGCGCAGCGGCAGCGAAGTGGGAAAAGGGCTGTATGCGCCAGAAATCGGTCGCCGCACCTACGACCACTTGGCGCGCTTGGCGGAGGGGTTACTGGACGCGGGCTGGCCGGTGATCGTCGATGCGGCTTTTCTTGAACGCCCGCAACGCGACCTGTTCCGCGAGATCGCGCAACGGCGCGGCGCGCGTTTCCGAATACTGGATATTCGGGCCGACCATGACACGCTGCGCAAGCGCGTCAGCCTGCGCGCCGCACAGGGCAAAGATGCTTCAGAGGCGGATTTGCGCGTCCTGCAACACCAGATCGAAACGGCGCAGCCGCTGGGCGCGGACGAGCTGGCTGCGGTAACGCCTGTATCGGGTGCGGCTACGTTGGACAGGCTGATTTAAAGGATACGGCAGGTTCAAATAGATCGAAGGAAAATACCTTTCATTCCCGTTTTTCGACCATTCGTCCGCCGTGTTTTGCCATTCGATTTTTTCTTCCGCCACACATCGGCTCAATATTGAAGGGACGCCGCTTTCTGGTACAGTGCGTCCCGGTCGGGGGCGATTGCCCGGGAGAGGTAACCTCGGAAGGCGCGAATGTTAACCCAAAACCGGCACGAACCGATGGGCCGGATAACGCCTCAGGCGATGAAAATAATGCGCGGAAGGAGGAGAAATGGAGTTTACCCGGCAATCTGCCGCTTTGCGGTACAGCAGTCTGGAACAACAAAGCCATAACGTAGTCGTAGAAACCCATTAATTTTATCCATAGGAGCTCTTACAATGAAGACCGAACCCCACCTTCTTTTTGCAGTTGCAGGACTTTTATCGCTTTTTTCATCCGTTGCAATCGCGGGCGCACCGCTTGCCGGGCAAAAAATCGATGATGCGGCGCCGGGCATGACACAGTCGCTTGCGCTGGAAAAAATGATCCAGAAAAACACCGAGCAGAAACTCGCGGCGGAAGCCAAAAAATACGCCCAAATAGTTGCGCTTGCCGGAAGACAGCAGGATGAGCTGGCAAAAAGAAGGGATGAAACCGCCAATGCTTACAGACTATGGCAGGATTCGAAATCTGCCGTGGAGTTATCAGGCAACACAAATGCCGATGGCTTCAAGGCGGTTGAAATAGCCGCACAGGCATACTCGAAAGCCAACAAGGTGTTTATCGGCTTGCAGAAAGACATTCTCGCAAAAAATGGGGTCGTGTCTGATCCGGTAGCCGCTTTCAATGCCGCTCCGCCGACAGCCGCCGGCTCGCGGTAATCGCCGGAACAGGGCATCCCGGATTAACGTAGGGGCGCGATGAATCGCGCCCCTACCAAGTTGTTTAACCCTTGGGGCTCGTTAAATGGAACTGGAATTACTCAACGAGATAAGCTGATCCAGCTTGGTTTTTGCCGCGCCGCTGGCAATTACCCCATCAGCTTTGGCGACGCCCTCCTTGAGCGTGGCAGCCAGCCCCGACACGTAAATTGCGGCACCGGCGTTCAGTTGCAC
>SCPW01000031.1 GCA_004298605.1 Gallionella sp. | reverse complement strand
CCAGCACCAACAATGCCATGGATACGGCCATCAGCGGGCAGGGGTTCTACCAGATGATCGACCAGAACGGCGCCATCCTGTATAGCCGCAACGGGCAGTTCCAGGTGGACAAAAACGGCTACATCGTCAACAACCAGGGGCATAAAGTGAACGGCTACCAGGCCGTGGCAGGGGTTGTCACCGCGACACAGGGCGCTTTGCAGATCAGCGCCTCCGACTTGACGCCCAGGCAGACAGAGGATGTGGCGGTCGGCGCAAACCTCGATTCGCGCGCCGTGGTGCCGCTGATCTCCGTATTTGACCCGGCCGCCCCGACGTCCTATAACAATTCGACTTCGCTGACCGTGTATGACAGCCTGGGTGTCAACCATATCGGGTCGCTGTATTTCCAGAGGCAGCCGATCCCCAACCTGACCGCGCAGGCGCTTCCTTCCGCGCCTACCACGACCTCGGTGTCGGTCGCTTCCATTTCGGGTCTGGCTGTCGGCAATACCATCACCCTCCCCAATGGTGGCGGTGCGGGCATACCGGTGACAACGACGATTACCGCCATTACGGCCGGCGCGGGAACGACGGGCACGATCACATATGTCCCGGCAACCGTTGCCGCGGCAATAGGGGACAGCATTCCCACCAACGCGGGCTCGGCTGTCTGGAAAACTTACCTGACGGTGGACGGCGTACCTGTTCCCGCCACTGCCGCCGCCATGGCGACCCTGACTTTTTCTACGACGGGCGCGCTGGTCACTTCCCTGCCGGTCGCGCCGGCGACGGTTGGCGCCGGCGGAACGGTCATCTCCGACCCCTCCTTTACCCCGCTGGGCGCCAACCCGCTGCCGCTCAATTTCAATTTCAGCCAGGTTTCGCAATACGGCGGCAACTTCGGCATCAGCAGCCTGACGCAGGACGGCTACGCGTCCGGTCGCCTTAACGGGTTCAGCACGGGTTCGGACGGCAGCATCTTGGGGCGGTACTCGAACGGGCAAACCCAGATATTGGGGCAAATGCTGCTGGCCAACTTCACCAACCCGCAAGGCTTGCAGCCGGTGGGCAACAACGAGTGGATCGAATCGTCGGCATCCGGCGGCCCGCTGGTCGGCACGCCCGCATCGGGTAGCCTGGGCGTGTTGCAGTCCTCCGCAGTGGAAGACTCCAACGTGGATTTGACCGCCGAACTGGTGACCATGATTACCGCGCAGCGCGTTTACCAGGCGAATGCGCAGACCATCAAGGCGCAGGATCAGGTGCTGCAAACACTGGTGAATTTGAGGTAGTGGTGAGTGGCGGGCGGTGAGCGGTTTTCCCGCTCGCCAAACCGGGAGAAAACGATGGACAGATTAATCTATACCGCAATGACCGGTGCTTCGCACGTGCTGCAGCAGCAGGCGGCGGTGTCGGAGAATCTGGCCAATGCCAGCACGCCGGGGTTTCGCGCCACGCTGAACACGTTCCGCGCCGTGCCGCTGGTGGGCGAAGGCTTGCCGACCCGCACGTTCGTGGTGGATTCCACGGTGGGCGCGGACTTTGCCCCGGGACCCCTCCAGCAGACGGAGCGCCAACTGGA
>SCPW01000264.1 GCA_004298605.1 Gallionella sp. | reverse complement strand
CTGCAAATTACCCTGGGTATGGATGCGTTCCACCGCGATCGGGCGAACACCCGTGCCAAGCTGCAAACCGGACGGGATCTGGGTTTGCTGCGAAGACTGGGCACCTGGTTGTCGTATGGTCTGATACAGCAGATCCTCGAATACCGCACGCGAGCGTTTGAAACCGGTTGTGCTGACATTGGCCAAGTTATTGGCGATCACATCCATCTGGGTTTGCTGCGCATCAAGACCGGTTTTGGCGATCCACAAAGAACGTATCATGATTGCTATCCTTTTAAAGGCTGAGGTTAGGAGTCGGAGACAGGGGCTGGTTAAATTCGGGCTCTCCCGATCCCCCGCAATCTCTAGCCGGCAAGGCTCAATATCTGGCTGGCCTGCCGCGCGTTGTTATCCGCAGTCTGCAACATCTTCATCTGCATATCGAATTTGCGCGCCAGCGAAATCATGTTCACTATCGCCTCGACCGTATTCACATTGCTGTTTTCAAGGCTGCCAGATACCACGCCCACATTGGCATCTACCGCCGCAACCGTGCCATCCTTCAAGCGGAACAAACCATCGCCGCCGCGCTCCAGTTGCTCGGTGGCCGGGTTAACCAGTTTCAGGCGCCCCGCCACCACGACAGAAGTCGCCCCGGTACCGCCGGGTACCGTCGAAATCGTGCCATCCTTGGCGATCGTCACTTCGGTGTCGGGCGGTATTGTGATGGGGCCGCCGTCGCCCATGACATTCAAACCGCTGCGCGTTTGCAGCACACCCTCCGGCGTGATTTGAAGGCTGCCGTTACGCGTGTAGGCTTCCTTGCCATCCGGCCCCTGTACCGCAAGCCAGCCCGCTCCCGGCAATGCCACATCCAGCGCTCGACCGGTTTGATAAATTACCGACGGGGCAAAATCCGAACCCGGGGTGGAATCCACCACAAAAGTCCGGGTTGGCAAACCTTCACCAACCAGCGGCACGGCACGAAAAGTGCTTAGCGCGGCGCGAAAACCGGGAGTATTTACATTGGCCAGATTTTCGGATACCACGGCCTGCTGGTTCAGCACCTGTGCTGCGCCGGTCATTGCAGTGTAGATCAACTTGTCCATAGTTTTTCCCGATTCAGGGAGTGGTCAGCGAAAAAACCCTACCCCCTGTTATTTCAAATTCACGATGGTTTGCAATATTTGATCCTGTGCCTTGATGGTTTGCGCATTGGCCTGATACATGCGTTGCGCGACGATCATGCTCACCAGCTCGGCAGTCAAATCCACATTGGACTCCTCCACGGCGGAGGATTGCAGCACGCCCCGGCCACTCGTACCGGGCGGCAGTGGCCCCAAAATACCGGAAGCGACAGTCTCCACCCACTCATTGTTGCCTACCGGTTGCAAGCCTTGGGGATTGGAGAAATTTGTCAACAATACTTGCCCCAGCGCCTGGGTTTGCCCATTGGTATAACGCCCGAGAATTACGCCGCTTGCATCGGTGGAATATCCGCTCAGCGTCCCGGCAGCGTAGCCATTCTGGGTCAGGCCATTCACGTTGAAAGAGCCCGCGTACTGCGTGCATTGCGTAAGATCATAAGTAGAACCTGTAGCGCCCACCCATCCCGGAGCCGCAGATAAGACTCCCGTAGCAGGCGTTATCAAGCTGCCGCTATTGCCGAAAGTGAGCATCGTCAATGCATTTGCCGCACCTGGAGCTGCGGGGTTTGCCGCACCGTCCACAATCGCGCCATCCACTGTCAAGAAGACATTCCAGTTGAGTGAACCCGCATCGGAAGTGAATGCAGCACCCGCAGCAGCGACTGCAGTCGCAGTCGCCGGAGTAAATGTTATTACGTTCCCCGCAATATTGGTGATTGTCGCCGCATGCAGCCCGCCCGCCGCACCCGCACCGGCGATAGTGATGTTGTTGCCGATGGCCATGCCCGAAGCAGAAGGTGCGAGTGTCACCGTGCTTGCTCCAAGAGGAATAGCCGCATTGACGGTAGTAACAGTGACAGTGGTGAGAGGGATCCTTTGAAAATATAGCGACGCCACATGACTGGCGCCCGCGCTGTC
Source organism: Gallionella sp. (assembly GCA_004298605.1). Lineage (GTDB taxonomy): Bacteria > Pseudomonadota > Gammaproteobacteria > Burkholderiales > Gallionellaceae > Gallionella. Next base: position 216 of record SCPW01000264.1, on the reverse strand, counting down.
AAAGATCGCCAATGCGGTCGACTTGTTGTAGGTGGTTGCTACTGTCGGGTCAAAAGGCGTTACGGCATTATTGATTCCCGGTTCAGTCGAACTGAGGTTGACTCCAATTGCCGCAGTGGAGGTGACCACGGGCGGATTGCTTTTATCAATAGCGCTGATTTGCAATGTTACCGGCGGCTGCACTTGCGCGATCACTCCATTCGCGGCCTCGTAACC
>SCPW01000263.1 GCA_004298605.1 Gallionella sp. | reverse complement strand
CACCAGCGCCCGGGAAGCCATGCCGGACGTGCCGTTACCGCAATCCCCGCATTATCATGGCGGCAAAAAACGCGTCGCGGCGCATATCGCCAAAGCCAAAAAAAGCCACGCCGCGCGGTTTGGCGGCGAGCCGGTGGGCATGTGGCCTGCCGAGGGCTCGATTTCGAACAGCACGCTCACCGTAATGGCGGAGGAGGGATGCCGCTGGGTGGCCAGCGGCGAGAGCGTGCTGGTAAACAGTTTGCGCCACGCACGGCTCGACATCCCTGACCGGATCCAGTATTTGTACCGGCCCTACCATCTGGAAAATTGGGCGGAGGGGTTGAGCTGTTTTTTCCGGGATGACCATTTGTCCGATTTGATCGGCTTTGAATATTCGCGCTGGCACGGCAAAGATGCGGCGCGCCATTTTATCGACCAGATCGATGCGATCGGCAAGCACGCCTCGCACGATGAAACACCCGTCGTCAGCGTTATCCTGGACGGCGAGAACGCTTGGGAGTATTACCCGTACAACGGTTTTTACTTCCTCGACGAGCTGTATACCGAGCTTGAAGCGCATTCCAACATCCACACCACCACCTACAGCGATTACCTCAAACTGGGCGCGAAGCGCGCCGGCAGCGCGCACGAGCGCAGCTTGCCGAGCGTCGTTGCGGGTAGCTGGGTATACGGTAATTTTTCGACCTGGATAGGTTCCAGAGACAAGAACCGCGCCTGGGACTTGCTGTGTGTGGCGAAGCAAAGCTTCGACATGGTGATGTCCAGCGGACGGCTCAGCCAGGCCGAACAGGAAGCCGCCGAAAAGCAGCTTTGCTCCTGCGAGAGCTCGGATTGGTTCTGGTGGTTTGGCGATTACAATCCTTCGCACTCGGTAGCCAGCTTCGACCGCATGTTCCGGCACAATTTGACCGAGTTGTACCGGCTGTTGAAATTACCCGCACCGTACAATTTGTCCGAACCGGTCAGCCATGGAAGCACGGCGGAGACCGGGGTAAGCGGCGCAATGCGCCGCGCTTCCGAATAAACCAGATTAACTACAAACTGAAGTAAACATGACTGATAAAACTACTAGCCATTCCACCAGGTCATCAAAAAACGATAACCAAGTGGCTGGTTATAAAACGGTTTCCTTGTTGTTTGGCGTCCATGCCCACCAGCCGGTCGGCAATTTCCCGGAAGTCATCGACGACGCACATTTTCGTTGCTACCGCCCTTTTTTGCAGGTCTTGCACCGCTTCCCAAAATTTCGTTTTGCGGTACATATCAGCGGCTGGCTGCTGGATTACCTGTTGCAAAAATTTCCGGAAGACATGGCGCTGTTGCAGGAAATGGTTGCGCGCGGCCAGGTGGAACTGTTTGGGGCAGGGGATACCGAGCCGGTGCTAGCCGTTATTCCGGAGCAGGATCGCTATGGCCAATTGACCCGTTTTTCCGACAAACTGGAAACCAGGCTGGGGCAGCGCCCGCAAGGAGCCTGGCTGACCGAGCGGGTTTGGGAAGCGACGGTGGTCCCCTCGCTGGCCGATGCGGGTATTCGCTACGTGACAGTGGATGACTATCATTTTCTGTGTGCGGGCAAAGAGGCAAGCCAATTAGACGGTTATTACACAACCGAAGAAAGCGGCAGGCCGTTGGATTTGTTTCCGATTTCGGAAGGGCTGCGTTATCGCATCCCGTTCGCGCCCGCGCACGAGGTAGTCGCCTACATGGAATGGCTCGCAGATCAGGGCGAAGATGCGGCTGCCGTGTATTTCGACGACATCGAAAAATTCGGCATCTGGCCGGAAACATATGAATGGGTCTACGAAAAGAAGTGGCTGGAAAATTTCATACGCGGCGTGCTGGCATCCGGCAAAATCAAGCCGCGCACTTACAAGGAATATCACGACAAAAACAAAACGCGCGGTATCGTCTACCTGCCGACCACTTCCTATATCGAAATGAACGAGTGGACTTTGCCCGCCCCGGCGGCGGCGCGCTATGCCGATCTCGTCGCCCGCGAAAAAAGCTCGGGGCGCTACGAGGAGCACAAGGCATATCTCCGGGGTGGGATTTGGAAGAATTTTTTCACCCGTTACCCGGAATCCAACTGGATGCATAAGCGCATGCAGGCCTTGTCGCTGAGGGTCGCACAGTTGAGCGAACGCAAGCGCACGGCAAATTTGCTGGATGATTTATATGAAGCGCAAGCCAACGATGCCTACTGGCACGGCTTGTTTGGCGGCTTGTATTTGCCGCATCTGCGCCGTGCCGTTTACAACGCCATCGTCAGGCTGGAAGCAAAACTTGACCGTATTGTCCCCCGAAGATTCGCCGCCCAAGCAGACTGCGACAAGGACGGTGTAGATGAGTTATTTATATTTAACAATAAATTACAAGCGATTGTTAAACTTGATGGTCATGGCGGTATTTGCGAGTTTGACGACTATCGCTTGAACCATAACTTTGGCGATACCTTGCGCCGGCAAGCCGAACATTACTTTAAGAAAATTCACGGCAACAAACCAGGCAGCGAACCTCCCGGCGAAGGAATCGCCTCGGCGCATGACCGCATTACCTTCAAACACGAAATCGCCCCATCCGATTTATTGACGGATCACAACCCGCAAGGCTTGTTTACCGAGGCATGGATAGACGCGTCCGAAAGCCTGCCGATCAAAAACTATGAATTAATCCAAGCGGATAAAAATTCAGTGCAATTTAAAGCGCGTTTCCGGAATGGAACGATTGAAAAAACCGTCAACCTTGATGGCCATCGTATCGAAACCCGGTACACGACCAAACGGATTAAAGGAGGGAACCTGTCGGTTCGATTGCTGTTGGCAATGCCAAGCTGCGATGGCTGCGCAGGCCGTTATATCTCCGCCGATAACTTTATCTTGGGGGGATTTGGCGCACCCTTGGAATTGAGCAAAACGGACCGGCTCATTTTGGATGATGGCGTGCTAGGCGGATACCTGACTCTCGGTGCATCCCAGCCTGTGTCTATCCATGCAAAACCTTATTTTACAGTTTCTCAATCTGAAGCGGGTTTTGAAAAAATCATGCAGGCTGTTGAACTCACTGTAAGCTGGCCTGTAAGTAGCGGCTTGGTTAGCCTGTCGCTGGAAGTCAACCCAGGCATCTTGGAGGTTTAGCAGGGGGATTTACGGGGAGAAAATCAGCCTCCTTAATCAAAATATACTATTTAACATAATGCGCATTATGCGTATTTCAAATTTGCTTTCCGATTTAGCGAACCGGCAGCTTTTCCTCGCGCTGTTCGCCCTCTTGCTGGCCGCGTACCCGCGCCACACTCACCAAAAATAACCGCCAAACCGCCCGGCGATGCTGGACAGCATCGCCGGTGTATCTCAAACTGTTCCAAAATCGACAGGGGCTTGTCATGGCCGAAAAATTCAGGATGCATACCGATGATTTCCGCGAGTTGGTTGGCGGCACTCCCGTCGGCGTCGATGGATGCCGGGCGCTGCGATGCGCCGATCACCTTCAAGCCCTTGTGCCGCCCGGCCATGGTGACCTGCGCCCAGCCCGGCTTGGTCACAACTTTAATTCCCCAACGATCAACACGCGCTGGCCGGTCGCCCTAGCGAAGCTGTATCCTGGCGGTAAAAAGCAGTCAGTTGCTGGTACACGTCCGGGTATTCCTGCCGCAGGGTGTGTGGAATTTCGAAAAATGCCTCGCTCATCACGGCGAAGAATTCGGCTGGGCTTTCAGTTCCGTAAGGGTCGAGCGCCATTTCCATGCCTGTTTCTGCCTTGGCGCAGAAGTCGGAAAAAGCTGCGGTAAAGGATTGCGCCCATCGTTCTGGTGACATCCCTTGATGCAGCGGCGGAAAACCGTTCATCGCACCGTTCAGCATGTCCAGTTTGTGGGCGAATTCGTGGATCACCACGTTAACGCCATCGTGCTCGCCGCAGCGCACGGCATCGGCGCCGGACAGGATCACCGGCCCCTGCTCCCAGGATTCTCCCTTTACTGGAGAATGTGCGAGATGCACCACGCCGCACTCATCCATGAATTCATGTTCCGGCACAAATTCGTCGGGATAGACGATCACCGATACCCAACCCGCATAATAATCCAGCCCGAGATTGAGAATCGGCAGGCAAGCCTGGGCGGCGATTTTAATCCGCATATCGTCGTCCAGAGGAAATCCGCCGGGTGCGACCACTTGTTTTTCATGCAGAAACAAAGTCGCCAGTTCGCGCAGGCGTTCCAGTTCGTCTCCCGAGAGCCCGCGCAGGAGGGGCAGCCCGGAAACGGCAGCGCGCCATGCTTCATCGGGCAGCGCCGCGCGCTGCAAGGTACGCCGCCTGCGCCAATTTTTGAGGCTCCAGTCCATAACCTCCAACAACCAAAAAAATTAATCGGAAAGCGCTCTCTTCAATAAAGCTGCGGGACGCATCTTCGCCGATCTCCGGCCTTTCGGTTGAATGCGCTGTGCTTCATGAAGCCCCTTCCAGCAAGTACACAGCCAGAGACCTGAGCTTGGCCGGTTTGACCGGTTTATGCAGCAAATGGTGTCCGTTTGTGCCGGCCAGTTTCAAGATTGCCGGGGTGGTATTACCGCTAACCAGGATGCAGGGGATCGGTTTGCTGCAATGCTGGCGCACCAGGGCGATAACGTCGATGCCGTTCGTATCATTCTCCAACTGGTAATCGCTGATAATCAAATCCCATTTTGCCCCGCTCCGCAGGAGTTGTTCTACCTGTTCCCGCGAGGTTGCCGCATCGACTTCGCAGCCCCACGAAGCCAGAACGCTGGCTGTGCCGGATAACACCAATGCGTCGTCGTCGACTACCAGCAATTTTTTTCC
>SCPW01000262.1 GCA_004298605.1 Gallionella sp. | reverse complement strand
TTAGCTTCGTCGCAGGGCCAGGCGGCGCGTGCCGCCTGGCCCTGCGACGAAGCTAAGGCTTACTCAATGAAATATCCGGCTTAATTCTTCAGCGGCCTGATTTCCGCTCGCACGTCAACTTTGATGCCGCGCTTGCCGGGCATTTCGACATTCAGTGTCAGCAGCACGGTTTTACCGGCCTTGAGCGGAGACTTCAGGCCGACCAGTGTCAAATGCGGACCATGCTCGCTGGCCATGTCTATGCGCTGGTTTGCCGGCAAGTCGACGGACCCGATAGTGTGCGTTTTCATCGTGCCGCCTTTATGCGTCATGGTGCGCAATTCTACGGATGCGGAAGCGGGGCTGGAGGCGCCAACCAGTGTTGCGGGCTGTTTGCCGGTAACGGACAAATACACATTTGCCGAATCGCGCCCGGGAGCGGAAGCGCGCGCCCATGCCTCCCCGATTTGGATGTCGCCGGCGTAAACGCCGGCGCTCAGCAACAGTGCCGCCGACAATCCGGCAAGCCGGTATAAACTGGTCATGATAATTTTCCCGTCAGATGTCAATTTGGAGGGCGGGCTGCACGCGCCGGGCGGCGCAAAACCGGCGCGGATTATTCGTCAAAAAACACAGTTTGGGAATGTGGCAAATTGCCGCACCTCAGGAAACGCCGGATCAAGCACATCAGCCCAGCAGGCTCGCCAGCGTCAGCAAGAGCAGCAGGATCAGCCAGAACACCACCGAACGCCACACCAGCCCGACCGTGCTTTGCATGAAATCGGCATCGGCTTCTTCGCCGATGCCCAGTTCCGGCCTGTCCAGCGGCAATCCGCCCTGCGGCACCGGCATTCCGAGGCGCACGCCCAGGGCGCCTGCGCCGCTGGCCAACAGTATCCCCGCTTCGCTGTCCGGCCAGCTTGCCGCCTGGGTGCGCCAGCAATAAACCGTATCCTCGAAATCGCCGACGATGGCAAAGGTCAGCGCGGTCAAACGGACGGGCAGCCACTCCAACAGGTAAAACGCCTGCCGTGCGAATTCGCCGAACTCACCCGCGCCATCTCCGCCGGTTTCCGTTTCTCCCCCATCGCACCAATGCGCGCGCAGGAACTGCCCGAGGCGGTACAGCAACGCGCCGCCCGCCCCTCCCAGCCCGACCGCGCCGAACAGCACGAACCACACGATCACGCCAAACACGTTGCGGTGCGATGCGAGCAGCGCCTCTTCTATCGTGACACGCGCAACCTCTCCGGCATTCAATTCGTGCGAAGGGGCATCGCGCCACCCGGACAGCAGGCGGCGCGCCTCATCCAACCGCCCATCGCGCAACGCCTGATGAATATCGGTGAAATAATGGCTGAACTGGCGAAAGCCCATGGTGAGATACAACGCCAGCACGTTGAACATCCAGGCAAAAACCGGATGCGCCCAGTACAGCAACCAGGACAACGCCACCGCGCCGACCAGCAGCGGCAATACCGCCAGCAGCCAGGCAACCTTGCCGTGTTTGCGCTGCCCGGTATTGAAATGATGCCGGAAAAAACGGACGTAATCGGACAGCCAGCCGTACAGGTACTTGCGCGAGGACAGCGGATGGAGTTGCTCCAGCAACAGCGCGGCGATCAAGGCAAACAGGCTCATGGCATCGGCAAAACATCAACGGTCGGTTGATGCGGAAGATAGCACACAATGATGCGGCTGCGCTCCCTTAAGAAACACCTCCCAACCCACTGATTGTAAAAAGCGGAATTAAACTGGCTGCTCATTGACGACAAGTCTCATCCCTATTTTTTCAGCACGCTGTGCCAGTTGCCGCAACACTCTTTCGCGGTAGCGCTACTTCGTAGTAATCCTGGCCTTGATCGGTGTATTCCTCGCCCTTGGTCAGCATGGTGTAAATCAGCCGCGCCAACTTGTGCGCGGCGGCGGTCACGGCTTTGGGCATCCATGCGCCCGCACATCCTGCGGAAATACGCGCCCAGAGCCGACTGGCTGCTGCGCAATGCCGCTGCGGCCAATCTCAAAGCTTGAGCCGCACGGTTGGCGACGCGCTTGGTCTTGCCGCTCATCACTTTGCCCCCGGTAATCTTGGTGCCGGGGCACAGTCCCAGCCAGCTCGTGAAGTGCCCCGCGGTGGGAAAGCGCGACATGTCCGCCCCGGTCTCGGAGATCACCGCCAGCGCGGTGGCGACGTCGATATTCCATGTTCATCTCGCTGTCGATAGTTCACCGGGCGGGCAAGCGTCGAGCCAAGCGGCCAGGGCGTTGA
>SCPW01000261.1 GCA_004298605.1 Gallionella sp. | reverse complement strand
ATCAAATATGGCGGTGGCGAAATTGCCGTGCAACTTGAACAGGAAGAGGGCAGGGTCATCATCACGGTAGCAGATCGCGGCGCAGGCATACCCGAAGCGCAATGCGAAGCCGTGAAACGACCTTTCGTCCGTCTGGAAACGGCGCGCAGCAACACGACCGGATCTGGCCTGGGGCTGGCGATAGTCGAACGCGCCGCGCGGCTGCATGGCGGCGAGTTTGTTTTGGAAAACCGTGCCGAGGGTGGTCTGGCGGCAAAGCTGTTATTGTCGGAAAAGTTCGGCGGGAGTACGATGCAATCGTGATGGCTGCGACCGGTTGAATAAAGCCGGTAAAAAAAACAAACCCAAAGCTGCAACGCTTCATTGTGAGCACCCCTTGAAAAATTACCTGTTTGATAGGTGGCTACCATGATTAAATTGGAACAAAGCAAAGAGTTTGTCGCCGCATGGCGCGGGCTATCGGAAGAAACACCTCCCCAGATAAAACAGTTGGTTAGAGTGATCGTCCAGCAGCAAGCTCCCGGGTTGGCCGGTTTGTTTTACCAAGACATGCTCGCGAATGCCGAAGCGAGACAGTTCCTCAATCACGATCTTGTAAGCCAACGCTTGAATGCTTCGATGCAGCGCTGGTTGCTCGAACTGTTTTCTGACGAGCCGCAAAACCCTGAAGAGATATATAAACGCCAGCGCCATATCGGCGAGGCTCATGCGCGCATTCAGGTTCCCCTTGTGCTGGTGATGCGCGGTGCGCGTTTGCTGAAGTATGCGATTCACGGCCATTTGGTGGGTTCTCAATTGGAGCGTGCCGAATTGGTCATCGCGACCAATTTTGTCGCGGAAACGATGGAGCTGGCAATGAGCGTGATGACGGATTATTTCATCATAGACAGAGAAAAATATGCGCGCACCGATGAGAGCTACCGCATGTTCGCCTTGGGTCAGAACCTGCCGGCCGAGCGCGAGCGGCAGCGCGCCGCCTTGCTGGAGTGGGCGCAGCAGATATTGCTCCGTTTGCTTGCTGATGTCGGTGATAAAGACTTGCCGGGTATCAAAAACTCGGAATTTGGCATGTGGCTGCAACACAAGGGGTCGATTATTTTCGAATCTGCCCCGGAATTACCCCAGATACGCCAACGCATCGAGGAAGTAGAACAATCGTTGCTCCCCAAGCTGGTCGCATCGCGCCGTGAGCACGACGACGCGCGCGCCTTGATGAACGAAATCGAGGAGGGGATTGCCGAAATCAAGTTTTTGCTGAACGGGCTGTTCGACCGCTTTATCGAAGTGGAGAGCGGGCGCGATGCGCTGACGCGCTTGTTGAACCGCCGCTATTTGCCTACCGTTTTGATGCGGGAAGTGACCATGGCGCGGCGGAGCAATGTCCCGTTTTCACTCCTGTTGATCGATCTGGATTTCTTCAAAAAAATTAACGACAACTATGGTCATGCCGGGGGCGACGCGGTGTTGCAGCAGGCCGCCGACCTGATTGCCGGTAGCGTGCGCGCGGGGGATTTTGTGTTCCGCTATGGCGGCGAGGAGATTCTGGTTGTGCTGGTCGAAATCGACAAGGATCAGGCATTGCGCGTAGCCGAAAACATACGCGAGAAATTTGTTGCCGAACCGCTGCGTGCCGGCGAGCAGCAAACTATCAATATCACCGTCAGCATCGG
>SCPW01000260.1 GCA_004298605.1 Gallionella sp. | reverse complement strand
CCGAACAGTTTGTCTGACGACCATAGCGAGTTGGCCCCACTCCTTCCCATCCCGAACAGGACAGTGAAACGACTCCGCGCCGATGATAGTGTGGATTACCCATGTGAAAGTAGGTCATCGTCAGACTCCTTACAACAAAAAAGCCCAACCTCGCGTTGGGCTTTTTTGTTGGCTCCAGTTTTAAGTCTTATTTTAATTCGCCAAAAAAATTCTTGATTGCCAGCACGCGCTGGTGTAACTCGCCATATTTCAATTCAATGCGCAGCTTATCCTGCCCCGCCATTTTGATATGGCGCTTGCTCTGGATCAGCGTGATAACCTTCATCGGGTCGATCGGCGGGTTTGGCACGAACTGGATTTGAATTGCTTCCGGAGGCGCATCCACTTTGCAGATGCCCAGCGGTTTGGCGAGGATGCGCAGCCGGTGGCTGTCGAGCAGGGTGTTTGCGGGCTCCGGCAGCAGGCCGAAGCGGTCGATCAGTTCCTGGTGCATCTCGTCGATGTCTTCGGGCGAGGCGCAATTCGCCAGTCGTTTATAGAGCATCAGGCGCTGGTGGATGTCGCCGCAATAATCGTTGGGCAGCAGGGCGGGGCAGTGCAGGTTGATTTCGGTGGTGACGCCGAGCGGGTGCGCCATGTCCGGCTCGCGCCCCTGGCGCAGCGAAGCCACGGCGGCATTCAGCATGTCGGCGTACAGGCTGAAGCCGATTTCCTGCATTTCGCCGCTTTGTGATTCGCCCAACACTTCGCCCGCGCCGCGTATTTCCAGGTCGTGCATCGCGAGGTAGAAACCGCTGCCGAGTTGCTCCATCGCCTGGATTGCTTCGAGACGTTTTTTCGCCTGCGCGGTGAGAGCTTCGGTTTCTACCAGCAGGTAGGCGTAGGCCTGGTGGTGCGAGCGTCCGACCCGCCCCCTCAACTGGTGCAGTTGCGCCAGGCCGAAGCGGTCGGCGCGGTTCATGATGATGGTGTTGGCGGTGGGGATGTCGATGCCGGTTTCGATGATGGTGGTGCAGAGCAGCACGTTGAAGCGCTGCTGGTAGAAGTCGCGCATCACCTGTTCGAGATCGCGCTCGCCCATCTGCCCGTGCGCCACGCGGATGCGCGCTTCCGGCAGCAGCGCGGCCAGTTTCTCCGCGACGTTGGCGATGGTCTCCACCTCGTTGTGCAGGAAATACACTTGCCCGCCGCGCTTCAGTTCGCGCAGCACCGCCTCGCGGATCACGCCGTTGCTGGCCTGTGCCACAAAGGTCTTGATCGACAGCCGCCGTTGCGGCGCGGTGGCGATGATCGAAAAATCGCGCAGCCCTTCCAGCGACATCGCCAGCGTGCGCGGGATCGGCGTGGCGGTCAGCGTCAATACATCCACCTCGGCGCGCAATGCCTTGAGGCGCTCCTTTTGCTGCACGCCGAAGCGGTGTTCCTCGTCGATGATGACGAGGCCGAGGTTGTGAAACTTCACGCCTTTCTGGATCAGCTTGTGCGTGCCGATGATGATGTCGATTTTGCCTTCTTCCATTTCCTTCAGCGCTTGCGTCTGCTCTTTGGCGGAACGGAAGCGCGACAGTTCGGCGATTTTCACCGGCAGATCGGCGAAGCGGTTGGAGAAATTCTGGAAATGCTGTTCGGCCAGCAGCGTGGTGGGAACCAGCACCGCTACTTGCTTGCCATCCATCGCGGCAACGAAGGCGGCGCGCAGTGCGACCTCGGTTTTGCCGAAACCGACATCGCCGCAGATCAATCTATCCATCGGCTTGCCGCTTTGCAGGTCGCCGATCACGGCGGTAATCGCGGCGGCCTGATCCGGCGTTTCTTCAAAGCCGAAACCGGCGGCAAACGCTTCGTAATCGTGCGGTGACAGCTTGAATGCGTGTCCCTTGCGCGTGGCGCGCTGCGCGTACAGGTTCAGCAGTTCGGCGGCGGTGTCGCGCACCTGCTGCATCGCGCGGCGCTTCGCCTTGTCCCATGCGCCGCTGCCCAGTTTGTGCAACGGCGCGGTTTCCGGCGCGCCGCCGCTGTAGCGGCTGATCACATGCAGTTGCGCCACCGGCACGTACAGCTTGTCGCCGCCCGCATATTCCAGCAGCAGAAATTCGCCTTCGCCCTCGCCGAGATCGAGGGCGATCAGCCCGGCATAGCGCGCGATGCCGTGCTGTTCGTGTACCACCGGATCACCCGGTTTGAGCTCGGACAGATCGCGCAACATGCCTTCCACGTTGCTCTTCTTCGCGGCGCGGGCCGCGCGGCTGCGCGGCTGCGCGGCGTAGAGTTCGGTCTCGGTGACGATGGCGAAGTTGTCTGGGAGCGCGGGCGTCTCGCCCGCAGGCGGGCGAGACGCCCGCGTTCCCTGCACAATGAAACCATTTTGCAGCGGGCCGACGCACAACATGAAGGCCGCGTTGCTTTGCAGAAACTCGGCATAGCTCTGGCACACCGTCGGCGTCAGGCCGTATTCGTGCAGATACCCTGCCATGATCTCGCGCCGCCCCAAGCTATCGGCCAGCAGCAAGGTGCGACCGTCGAAGGTTTGCAGGAATTGCGCGAAGGCTTGGGTCGGCACTTCGGCGCGGCGGTTTACCGCGATGTCGGGGAGCGGGGCGATGGGGCAGGGGATACCCTGGAGCGCGGGCGTCTCGCCCGCCTGCGGGCGAGACGCCCGCGCTCCCAAAATATCCAGCCGCGCAAACTCTTTCATCCGAATGAAAAACTGTTCTTCATCCAGAAACAATTCCTTGGGTTCCAACAATGGGCGTTGCGGGTCGCCCCTGAGCAGGTTGTAGCGCGATGCGGCATCTTTGCCGAAAGTGGCGATGGCTTCTTGCACATCGTGATGCAGGCACACGGTGGCATGCTTCGGCAGATAGTCGAACAGCGTCGCGGTGCGTTCGAAAAACAGCGGCAGGTAATACTCGATGCCCGCCGGGGCGATGCCCTTGCTCACGCCCTTGTAGATATGCGATTTGGACGGGTCGCCCTCGAAGCGTTCGCGGAAATTCTGCCGGAAACGCGCCTGCCCCGCCTCGTCCAGCGGATACTCGCGCGCGGGCAACAGGCGGATTTCCGGCACCGGATACAGGGTGCGCTGCGTGTCCACATCGAAGGTGGCGATGGTCTCGATTTCGTCGTCGAACAAGTCGATGCGGTACGGCAGCACGCTGCCCATCGCGAACAGGTCGATGATGCCGCCGCGCACGCAGTATTCGCCGGGCGATAGAACCTGTTGCACATGGTTGTACCCGGCCAGCGTCATCTGTTCGCGCAGGCGGGCGAGAACGAGCTTTTCGCCGCGTTTGAGGAAGAAGGTATAAGCGGCCAGATATTCCACCGGTGGCAGCGGGTACAGCGCGGTGGTCAACGGCGCCACCAGCACGTCGCACGACTGGCTGCGCACATGATGCAGCGTCGCCAGCCGCTCCGAGATCAAATCCTGGTGCGGCGAGAAATGGTCGTAGGGCAGCGTCTCCCAGTCCGGCAGCAGGTGTACGCGCAGGCCGGGCGCGAAAAACGGAATTTCATCCGCCAGCCGCTGCGCTTCCAGCGCATTGGCGGCGATTATCGCCAGCGGGGATTTTATTCCGGCGTATTGTGCCAGCGCCAAAGCATCGGACGATCCGATCAACTGCGAATAGCGCGGGCGGGAATGGGTGGATGAGAACAGCATGAGAAGCAGCTTGGTTGAAACAAATAAGGTGGCGCATTATAAGTGAAACGGCAGGCTGTCGTTTTACCGAAACGGCACACCGCCGTTTTACATTACAATTCGCGCATGTCCGAATTCCACGCTTTAGTTCCCGCCGCCGGTTTTGGCGCGCGCATGGGGCACGAGTTGCCCAAACAATATCTGCCGCTGTCCGGGCAGCCGATGATTTTCCACGCGCTGAATACGCTGTGCGCCTGTCTGGAAATTGCCACGGTGTTTGTGGTGCTGGCTCCAGACGATACCCTGTTCCACACTTACGATTGGTCGCGTTTCGGCGACAAGTTGCAGCCGCTGTATTGCGGCGGGGCTGAGCGCGCGGAGAGCGTGATGAACGGCCTGATCGCCTCCGAGCTGGAGCCGGACGATTGGGTGCTGGTTCATGATGCGGCGCGCCCCTGCCTGACCCAGGCACATCTGTCCAAGCTTATTGCGGAATTGCGCGGCGACGCGGTGGGCGGCATTCTTGCCGTGCCGGTGGCAGATACCTTGAAGCGTGCCGATAGTGGAGGTCGCGTGTTGCGCACCGAAAACCGCGAGCAGTTGTGGCAGGCGCAGACGCCGCAGATGTTCCGCGCCGGGTTGCTGGCGCAGGCATTGCAGCAGTGCGGCAGCGTCACGGACGAAGCATCGGCGGTCGAGGCATTGGGCCTGCGGCCTAAACTGGTTTTGAGCGAGTCGACCAATTTCAAGGTGACGTATCCGCAGGATTTGCTGCTGGCGGAGCTGTTGCTGAACCAACGGGGAAACCGAACATGAGAATCGGACAAGGCTTTGACGTTCACCAACTGGTAGAAGGGCGCAAGCTCATCATCGGCGGTGTAGAAATCCCTTACGGCAAGGGGCTGCTCGGCCATTCCGATGCGGACGTGCTGCTGCATGCGATTTGCGACGCGCTGCTGGGAGCTGTGGCGCTGGGCGACATCGGGCGGCACTTCGCCGACACCGATGCGAAGTTCAAGAATATCGACAGCCGCATTCTGCTGCGCGAAGTGATGCATATGGTGCGCGAGCAGGGATACCGCATCGGCAATGTGGACGCGGCCATCATCGCGCAAGCGCCGAAAATGGCGCCGCATATCCCGCAGATGGTGGCGCATATCGCCGCCGACCTGCGGGTGGAAAAAAGCGCCGTCAACGTGAAGGCGACCACCACCGAGCAGCTTGGTTATACCGGGCGCGGCGAAGGGATCGCGGCGCAGGCGGTGGTATTGCTGCTGGCGGATAACTGATGCGTGTATTGGCTTTAGAAACCTCCACCGAATATTGTTCGGTCGCGCTGTGGCAGGATGGCGCAGTTGCCGGGCGTTGCGACCTGGCCGGGCAAAAACATTCCGAAGTGTTGATGGGGATGCTGGATGCACTGCTTGAAGAAACTGGCGTAAAACTCGCCCAGTTCGATGGCATCGCGTTCGGCATGGGGCCGGGCTCGTTTACCGGCGTGCGTATCGCCTGCGGGGCGGTGCAGGGGCTGGCATTCGGCGCGGACCTTCCGGTAATCGGCGTGTGTACGCTGGAAGCTCTGGCGGAAGCCTCCGGCAAGCTGCGCGTGATCGCCGCGCTGGATGCGCGCATGGGCGAGATTTATCATGCCGCCTACGAAAAACAGAATGGTGTCTGGGTGACGGTGAGCGAGCCGCGCCTGTGCAAGCCGGAAGATGCGCCAGCGGTGCCGGGCGGCGGCTGGTTCGGCGCAGGTAGCGGCTTTGCCGCGCATGGAGGAACATTGGGCGAAAGGTACGCCGGGCAATTGCGGGGCACGGATGGCGCTGCCGTGCCGCAGGCCGCCGCAGTTGCCGTGCTCGGTGCGGCGCAATTCATGCGGGGGTGCGGCGCCGATGCGGCAAAAGCCTTGCCGTTGTACCTGCGCGACAAAGTGGCATTGAAAACCAGCGAAAGAGAACGGCGCTGATGCGCGCGATGGTGCTGGCCGATGTGGACGCAGTGCTGGCCATCGAGCTGGCGGTGCAGGCCTACCCGTGGACGCGCGGCAATTTCATTGATGCGCTGAACTGCGGCTATGTGTGTCGCGTAGATGCCGGAGAAATAATGCCCGGGCACCCGGAAGAGGCGGGCGAGATTCGCGGCTACGCGATATTGATGCCAGTAGTGGATGAAGCCGAATTGCTCAACATCGGCGTGGCGGCAACCTGGCAGCGCAAAGGGGTGGGGCGCGCGATATTGAACGAAATATTGGAGGCAGCACGCAAGAAAAATATGCGGCGCGTGTTTCTCGAAGTGCGCCCGTCCAACACCGCCGCGATTGCCTTGTACCGCAGCGCGGGCTTCGGCGAAATCGGGGTGCGGCGCGGTTATTACCGGAACACGGGTGGCGGCGAGGATGCCGTTACGATGGCGTGCGAGTTGATGGGTGAGCCAAATGGATAGAAGCGAAGCGGTGTTGCGCGAACTGAATCTGTATCCGCGATGGGTGCGGCGGAATCAGCCTGCGCCCGTTATGGCGGGACAGCATGCGCCGGTCGCGGCAGAGGTTGAAGCGGTTGCTCCGGATGCTGCCGTTGCGCCCGCACCCCAAGCTGGTAAACCCGGTTGGCCGGAGCTCAAGCAGCAGGTGCGCGATTGCACCGCCTGCAGGCTGCGCGCCGGATGCACGCAGACGGTATTCGGCGTGGGCGATGAGCGGGCCGACTGGTTGTTTGTCGGCGAAGGGCCGGGGGCGGATGAAGACGCGCGGGGCGAGCCGTTCGTCGGGCAGGCGGGCAAGCTGCTCGACAACATGCTGCTGGCGATCAAGCTCAAACGCGGCAACAACGTATACATCGCCAACATCGTCAAATGCCGCCCGCCCGACAACCGCACGCCGACGGCGGATGAAATCGCGCAGTGCCTGCCATATCTGCAACGGCAGATCGAATTGATAAAGCCCAAGCTCGTCATCGCGCTGGGCAAGACCGCAGCGGTTGCGCTGCTCGGCAAAGATGCCACGATAGGCTCGTTGCGCGGCACATTGCACGATTACCGCGGTATTCCGCTGATCGTCACCTATCACCCCGCCTATTTGCTGCGCAGTCCGATGGAGAAGGCCAAGGCCTGGCAGGATTTGTGTCTGGCGGCGAAAACCATGGCAGGCGGATAGCCCGCATGAAATCGGCGACAAGCGCATTTAGCCTGAATTTTGCATAAATAGGGCGAATAACACTGCAAGCATTTGATATAACTGGAGTTGTACAGACTCCGACTCGTAAAAAATGCCTACATGCGCCCGCCCTGCTGCCGATTTTACCCCAGAACAACTCCGATTTCCTCCCGCTGCGGGATACACGACTCGCGCCAATTTCGACGGCGGGGAAATATCCTCCGACTTGGGAGCCTTGGTGCTTGCCGCCGTGGATCGCCGCATCGGCCTGATTGATCGCCTGGCTGCGGCCATTAACGATCCCCGCGATTCTCGTTACATCACCAACAGGTTTACACGCCTTGCTTCAAACTCGCACTGATGAAATCGTCCAAATCCCCATCCAGCACGGCCTGGGTATTGCCGACTTCGTAATTGGTGCGCAAATCCTTGATGCGCGATTGGTCGAGCACATACGAGCGGATCTGGTGCCCCCAGCCGATGTCGGTTTTGCCGTCTTCCATCGCCTGTTTTTCGGCGTTGCGTTTGCGCAGCTCTTCTTCGTACAGGCGCGATTTCAGCATCGCCATCGCTTCGGCGCGGTTGCGGTGTTGCGAGCGGTCGCTCTGGCATTGCACGACGATGTTGGTCGGCAGGTGGGTGATGCGCACCGCGGAGTCGGTTTTGTTGATGTGCTGCCCGCCCGCGCCGGAAGCGCGGTAGGTGTCCACGCGCAGGTCGGCGGGGTTGATTTCGACTTCGATGGATTCGTCCACTTCGGGGTAGACGAACACGCTGGAGAACGAGGTGTGGCGGCGGTTGCCGGAGTCGAACGGCGATTTGCGCACCAGCCGGTGTACGCCGGTTTCGGTGCGCAGGTGGCCGTAGGCGTAGTCGCCGGATATTTTGATGGTCGCGCCTTTGATGCCCGCGACTTCGCCGTCGGATTGTTCCAGCACTTCGACCTGGAAGCCCTTGCGTTCGCAGTAGCGCAGATACATGCGCAGCAGCATGGACGCCCAGTCCTGCGCTTCGGTGCCGCCCGAGCCGGACTGGATGTCGAGGAAGCAGTTGTTCGGGTCCATCGGGTGGGCGAACATGCGGCGAAATTCCATCGCCGCGACGCGCTTCTCGATGTCCTGAATGTCGGTGGCGATGCCTTGCAGGCTCTCCTCGTCGTTTTCCGCCTGAGCCATGTCAAACAGCTCGGCTGCGTCGTTGAGGTCTTGCCCGATTTTGGTCAGGCCGTACACGACGCCTTCCAGCATTTTGCGCTCGCGCCCCAACTCCTGGGCGCGCTTGGCGTCCTGCCAGATGGCGGGGTCTTCGGCGAGTTCGGATACTTCGGTCAGGCGTTCCTGCTTGGTATCGAAGTCAAAGATACCTCCGTAATTCCGCGCTGCGTGAGGCCAAGTCCTGCAACTGGTTGGAGAGGGCGTTGAGTTGTTCGGCTTCCATAATGTTTTATATTTGCACGTGCTGAAAAGGGCGCGATTATAGCGCGAACAAGCCTAGCAGCACGCCGCAGATCATCGCCGCGAAGCCGCTGGCAACTTGTCTGGCGAGATGTCGGCCGCCGATGAAAATCACCATGCCGAATTTGAAGGCGAGGTTGGAAATGAAGGCGAGCGCAATCGCCGTGACGGTTTGCTGTTCGCTCAATTGGCCGAGGTTGAACAGGCGCAGGCTGGACAGCGTGATGGCATCCACATCGGTCAGCCCCGACACCAGTGCCACGGCATACAAGCCCCGGTTGCCGGCAATATCCGCCATCCATGCCGAACCCAGCAACACGATCACGTACAGCAGGCCAAAACCGATGGCGGCATGCAGCTCGGCTGGATTGGACGTTTCCGGGATGTAAAGTTCGGTTGCCTTATCCATTTTGCGCCAGTTGTACAGCGCGACCATCAAACCGAACAGAAAACCGCCCGCGAGTACCGGGAACAGGCCGGGCAACGCACCAAAAGCGACCACGGAACTGACCACCAGCAGGCGCAATAACACCACCATGCCGGCAATGACAATCACCGAGGCGGCAAGGCAGGACATGGCTTGATTGCTCTTGCCGTGCTTCGCATAGATCAGCGTGGTCGCGGTGCTGGAAACGAGGCCGCCGAGAAAACCCAGCAACGGCGCGCCATAGCGGGTTCCCACCAGATGCAGTGCGGTATACCCCGCCAGGCTGACGCCGGAGATCAGCACCACCATCAACCAAGCCTGATGCGGGTTGAAGGCATGGTAGGGGCCGTAATCCTGATTCGGCAGGATCGGTAGCACGATAAAAGTCAGCACGCAAAATTGCAGCACGGCGACCAGATCGCGGCGCGTGAGCTTCTGTGACAGCCCGCGCAACTCGGGTTTGAAATAGAGCAGGGCGGTAGTCCCTATGGCGAGCATCACGGCCAGCTTGGCGAGGCCATACCAGATCATCGCGCCCAGCCCATAACACAGCAACAGGGCGATGACGGTGGTCGTACCGGGATCGTTTTCACTGTTGGGGGTGTTGAGGTATGCGGCGATAATCATGCCGGCCACGGCCAGCAGGCCCGCGATCAGCAGCCAGGGCGAACCGAGTTTTGCGGAGAGCAGCGCGGCCAGCGTGCCGAACACGGCGACCAGAGCAAAGGTGCGCAAACCGGCCTTGGCCGACGGGTTGCGCTCACGTTCCAGGCCGATCAGCAAACCGATGGCGAGGCTGGTGAGGAACTGCGGCAAGGCTTCGATACCGTTGGCTTGCAGAAGATGGGGTTCCATTGCTTCACCTCTCCGCTTTT
>SCPW01000259.1 GCA_004298605.1 Gallionella sp. | reverse complement strand
TGCGCATGCGCCCAGGCGGTCAGCGCGTCCACATCTTCCAGCGCGCCGAAAAAATTCGGTTGCGGGATCACCAGCGCGGCGATGTCGCTGCCAGCATATTGTTCCAGTGCATTCTGGTCAGTGATGCCGGTCGTCGCATCAAACGGGATGTCGATCAACTCGATGTTTTGCAGCCTGACGATGCTGCTCACCACGCTGCGGTACAGCGGGTTGACGCTGGCGGGCAGCAAGATGCGGCGCGAAGTTTTGTGCGCGCGCACCGCCATCAAAATCGCTTCGGCCAGCGCGGAAGCGCCGTCGTACATGCTCGCATTGGACACATCCATGCCGGTCAGCGAGGCGATCATGGTCTGGTATTCGTACAGCACTTGCAACGTGCCCTGGCTGGCCTCGGCCTGATACGGCGTATAGGCGGTATAAAACTCGCCGCGCGTGGCGATTTCCCACACCGCGGCGGGAATATGGTGCTCGTATGCGCCCGCACCGATAAAGTTGAGCGGCGGCGCATCCTGCGCGGCGCGCTCGTGCATCAGGCGCGTCACCTGCATCTCGTTCAGCCCGTCGCCGACGGCGACCAGCTTGCCGCTTTTCAAGTCAGATGGAATTTCGTCAAACAGCGCATCAATATTTTTTGCGCCGATGCTGGCGAGCATGGACTGGATGTCTTGCTCGGTGTGGGGGATGAAAGGCATAGAGCTTCCTTGAGTGCGGGAAGGGGGAAGAGGGAAGGGAGAAGGGTGGCGCGCGTTGCGCACCAGTTTTACCCTTCCCCCTTAACCCTTCCCCCTTCTCCAGGTTTTAATGTGCTTCGCTATCCACTACCGCCTGATATGCCGCCGCGTCCATCAGCGCGGCCACATCTGCGGCATTGTCCGGTTTCATCCTGAACATCCATGCGGCGTAAGGGTCGGTGTTGATGGCTTCCGGCGCGCTGTCCAGTGCGCCGTTCACCGCCACCACTTCGCCGCTTACCGGCGCGTACACATCGGCGGCGGCTTTGACCGACTCCACGACCGCGCATTCTTCCTTGGCTTTGAGCTTGCGCCCGACCGCCGGGGTTTCGACGAACACCATGTCGCCCAACAGTTCCTGCGCGTGCTGGGTGATGCCGATGCTGATAGTGCCGTCGGCTTCGGTTTTGATCCATTCGTGGGATGCGGTGTATTTCAGGTTGTTCGGGTTGCTCATGCTGTTCTCCAATAGTTAAAGGATCATCTCGTAGGGTGGGCAACTCGTTGCCCACCAATTACCGCGTGGGCACGGTGTGCCCACCCTACAAATCAAACCAGGCTTTTGCCGTTGCGCGCGAAGGGATATTTCACCACTTTTGCCGAGAGCATTTTATCGCGAATTGCCACTTGCACCTGCTCACCGATTTGCACTTCTTTCGGCAGGCGCGCCAGCGCGATGGATTGGTTCAGGGTCGGCGAAAAACTTCCGCTGGTGATTTCGCCTGCGCCGCAAGCGGTGTTCACTTGCTGGTGGCCGCGCAACACGCCGCGGTCCAGCAGCACCAGCCCGGCCAGTTTGCGGGCAGGCGGATTGGCCAGCAGCGCGGCTTTGCCGATGAAATCGCGCTCGCTCTTCAAGTCCACCGTCCACGCCAGGCCGGATTCCAGCGGGCTCACGCTCTCGTCCATATCCTGGCCGTACAGATTCATCCCGGCTTCGAGGCGCAGCGTATCGCGCGCGCCCAGCCCGCACGGCTTCACTCCCTTTGCAACCAGAGAATCCCAGAAGTACGGCGCGGCGTTGGCGGGGATCATCACTTCAAAACCATCTTCGCCGGTATAGCCCGTCCGCGCGATAAACATCGAACCTACCACAACGGCGCTGAAAGGGGCGAGGCCCTCGGTCAATTTCTGGCTGCCGGGCATCGCGGCCCACAGCTTTGCTTTGGCATTCGGACCTTGTATCGCGATGATCGACAGTTCGGGGTGGTCGGCGATGTCCAGCGGTGGTTTCTCTTCGGGCGCCCCGGTTTGCGCTTCCGCCGAAACAGCGCTTTCCGCGCCGCTTTCGCTCGCCGCGTAGCTTTCGGGATGCGCCTTCGCGTGTTCGGTGGCCTGTTGTTTCATCCACGCGATGTCCTTGTCGGCCGTGCCCGCATTGACGACGATGCGGAACCATTGCTCTTCCATGAAATAGGCGATCAGATCGTCGATCACGCCGCCGTTTTCCAGCAACATGCAGGAGTACAGCGCCTTGCCGGGAGCGGTGAGCTTGTCCACATTGTTCGCCAGAAGATAGCGCAAAAAGTCGCGCACGCCCTTGCCCTTGATGTCCACCACGCGCATGTGCGATACGTCGAACATACCGCAGTCGCGGCGCACCTGATGGTGTTCGTCGATTTGCGAACCGTAGTTCACCGGCATATCCCAGCCGCCGAAATCGACCATTTTTGCGCCCAGGGCGCGGTGTGCCGCGTTGAGCGGGGTTTCTTTGAGTGCCATAGCTGTCTTCCGAAAAATAAAAAAAGGGCGCAGCACGAAATTGTGCTGCGCCCCATCTGTCCTTGGTACCTGAGAGATTGCGGATAAATCCGTGTGCCCCTTCGGTGGTTGGATAATCCAACACTCTCCAGATTTGCCTGCGCCAATAGTTCTTGAGCCTGAGCGGTTGCGGGTATTGCGCCTTCGGCGGTGCCACAGTTTTTAAAACTGGCTGGCACGCTCTCCCATTGGTCTGAACGGCGGGGATGATTATGCCGGAAAGGGCGTGGGCTGACAAACTGAACCGTGCTAACCTCCCCGCATATCTGCCGTTGGAAGATGTCCGGATTTGATACGCACCACCTGATCCGCTATAATGCGCACCATTCAAAGCGGGATGAACGCACAGTTCGTCCCGCTTCTTTATGTCATCCGAGCTATCGGAGACCGTTTTTGGGAGTATTCTGGTGCTGCAAACGAACCCTGCCATTCTTGTACTTGCCGATGGGACAGTGTTCAGGGGCGTTGCCATCGGTGCTTCCGGCAGCAGTGCAGGCGAGGTGGTGTTCAATACCTCGATGACCGGCTACCAGGAAATTCTGACCGACCCTTCCTACTGCAAACAAATCGTCACGCTGACCTGCCCGCACATCGGCAACATCGGGGTGAACACCGAAGACGTGGAGTCGCGCCAGGTGTTTGCCAGCGGGCTGGTTATCCGCGACCTTTCCCTGACGGTAAGCAATTTCCGCAGCACGCAGTCGCTGCCCGACTATCTCAAGGCCAACAATGTGGTGGCGATTGCCGGGATCGACACGCGCAAGCTGACGCGCATCCTGCGCGAGAAGGGTGCGCAGAACGGTTGCATCGCCACCGGCACGGATGAAGCGGCGGCACTCGCGGCGGCGCGCGGCTTTGCCGGTCTGGTCGGGATGGATCTGGCCAAGGAAGTGAGTTGCGCGCAACCCTATTCGTGGACGCAGCGCGAATGGGCGCTGGGCATGGGTTACGGCGAGGTGGCGCATAGCAAATTTCATGTGGTGGCTTATGACTTTGGCGTGAAGCGCAACATCCTGCGCATGCTCGCCGAGCGCGGTTGCCGCATCACTGTCGTGCCGGCCAAAACGGCGGCGTCCGAGGTGTTGGCGATGGAGCCGGACGGGGTGTTCCTGTCCAATGGCCCCGGCGACCCCGAGCCATGCGATTACGCCATTGCGGCGACACAGCAATTTCTGGCGTCGGGCGTGCCGCTGTTCGGTATTTGCTTGGGACACCAGTTGATGGGTTTGGCGGTGGGTGCGAAGACGGTGAAGATGAAATTCGGCCATCGCGGCGCAAACCATCCGGTGCAGGATACGGATAGCCGCCGGGTGATGATTACCAGCCAGAACCACGGCTTCGCGGTCGATGCGGCAACGCTGCCGGCCAATGCGCGCGTCACGCATGTATCGCTGTTCGACGGTACGCTGCAAGGATTCGAGTTGACCGACAAACCGGCGTTCTGCTTCCAGGGGCATCCCGAGGCAAGCCCCGGCCCGCATGATGTGGATTACTTGTTTGATCGCTTCGTGGGGATGATGGGAGCGGTGGGTGGCTGATGACGGCAAAAATGCGGAGCTTGCCGATACAGCATTGATTGTTGCAGGAGTTGAATCGCGGATTTGTTCTGTACGCGGACAACGCGTCATGTTGTCCAACGATCTGGCGGAGCTGTACGGGGTGCAAACGAAAGTGCTGCTTCAAGCCGTCAAGCGCAACATCAACCGCTTTCCGGAAGACTTCGCGTTCCAACTGACACAGGATGAATTCACAATCTTGAGGTCACAATTTGTGACCTCAAGTTGGGGCGGAACGCGCTACGCACCGTTTGCTTTTACCGAGCAAGGCGTGGCGATGCTGTCCAGCGTGTTGCGTAGCGAACGCGCGGTCGCGGTGAATATCGAGATCATGCGCACCTTTGTGAAGCTGCGCGGTATGCTCGAATCCAACAAGGAACTGGCGCTTAAACTGGCCAAACTGGAACAAAAATACGATGTGCAATTCAAGGCGGTGTTTGAGGCGATACGCGAGTTGATGTCGCCACCGCCAACCAAAAAACGGCGCATTGGATTTGTGCAGGAAGATTAAATCAAATGCCAAAACGTACAGACATAAAAAGCATTCTCATCATCGGCGCAGGCCCCATCGTTATCGGGCAGGCGTGCGAGTTCGACTATTCCGGCGCGCAGGCCTGCAAGGCATTGCGCGAAGAGGGTTATCGCGTCATCCTGGTGAACTCCAACCCGGCCACCATCATGACCGACCCGGAAATGGCGGATGCGACTTACATCGAGCCGATCACCTGGAAGATCGTGGAAAAAATCATCGCCAAGGAACGCCCGGACGCGATTCTGCCGACCATGGGCGGGCAGACCGCGCTGAACTGCGCGCTCGATCTGGCCAAACACGGCGTGCTGGAGAAATACAGCGTTGAAATGATCGGCGCGTCGCGCGAGGCGATAGACAAGGCCGAAGACCGCGAAAAATTCAAACAGGCGATGACCAAAATCGGCCTAGCGTCGGCGCGTTCCGCGATTGCGCACAGCATGGAAGAAGCCTTGCAGGTGCAGCAGGTGATGGGCTTTCCGACCATTATCCGCCCGTCTTTCACGATGGGTGGCAGCGGCGGCGGTATCGCCTACAACCGCGAAGAGTTCGTGGAGATTTGCGAGCGCGGGCTGGAAGCGTCGCCCACCCGCGAGCTGTTGATCGAAGAATCGCTGCTCGGCTGGAAAGAATATGAAATGGAAGTGGTGCGCGACCGCGCCGACAATTGCATCATCATCTGCTCCATCGAAAACCTCGACCCGATGGGCGTGCATACTGGCGACTCGATTACCGTGGCGCCAGCGCAGACCTTGACCGACAAGGAATACCAGATCATGCGCGACGCCAGCCTCGCGGTGCTGCGCGAAATCGGCGTGGATACCGGCGGCTCGAACGTACAGTTCTCGATCAACCCGGATGACGGTCGCATGGTGGTGATTGAGATGAACCCGCGCGTGTCGAGATCGAGCGCGCTGGCTTCCAAGGCGACCGGCTTTCCGATCGCCAAAATCGCTGCCAAACTGGCGGTCGGTTACACGCTGGACGAACTGAAGAACGACATCACCGGCGGCGCAACGCCCGCCTCGTTCGAGCCTTCCATCGACTACGTCGTCACCAAGATTCCGCGTTTCGCGTTCGAGAAATTTCCGCAAGCCAACGACCGCCTGACCACGCAGATGAAATCGGTGGGCGAGGTGATGGCGATAGGCCGCACTTTCCAGGAGTCATTCCAGAAAGCGTTGCGCGGGCTGGAAGTCGGCGTACATGGGCTGGACGAAAAATTTGGGGATCGCGAAGCGGTTGCTTCCGAGTTGGGCAACCCGGGGCCGGAACGCATCTGGGCGGTGTCCGATGCATTCGGTTTCGGCATGAGCGTGGATGAAGTGTTTGCGCTGAGCAAAATCGACCCGTGGTTTTTGGTGCAAATCGAAGACTTGGTGCGCCAGGAAAAAGCATTGGCCGACCGCACGCTGGAAAGCCTGAGTGCAGACGAGTTGCGTGTGCTGAAGCGCAATGGCTTTTCCGATGCGCGGCTGGCGGTTCTGCTGGATACCGATGAGGCGGCATTGCGCGCTTACCGCCACGCGCTCGGCGTGCGCCCGGTGTATAAACGGGTGGATACCTGCGCCGCCGAATTTGCCACCAACACCGCCTACATGTATTCCACCTATGAGGAGGAATGCGAGTCGCAGCCGACCAGCAACAAAAAAATCATGGTGCTGGGCGGCGGACCGAACCGCATCGGGCAAGGTATCGAGTTCGATTACTGTTGCGTGCATGCCGCGCTGGCGATGCGCGAGGATGGCTATGAAACGATCATGGTCAACTGCAATCCCGAGACCGTCTCCACCGATTACGATACCTCGGATCGCTTGTATTTCGAGCCGCTGACGCTGGAAGACGTGCTGGAAATCGTGGCGGTGGAAAAACCGGTCGGCGTGATCGTGCAGTTCGGCGGGCAGACGCCGCTCAAGCTGGCGCATGGCCTGGAAAAAAATGGCGTGCCGATCATCGGCACCACGCCGGATATGATCGACTGCGCGGAAGATCGTGCGCGCTTCCAGCAGATGTTGCACCAACTGAATTTGAAACAGCCGCCCAACCGCACCGCACGCAGCGTGGCGGACGGCCTTGCCGGCGCCGCAGAAATCGGCTATCCGCTGGTGGTGCGCCCCTCCAATGTGCTGGGCGGGCGGGCGATGGAAATTATCCATGCGCAGGCCGATCTGGAACGCTACATGCGCGATGCGCAGGAAATGTCCAAGACCTATCCAGAACGTATGCCGATTTTGCTGGATCGCTTCCTGAACGATGCGATTGAAGTGGACGTGGATGCGGTGTCCGATGGCAACCAAGTCATCATCGGCGGCATCATGGAGCACGTCGAAGAAGCGGGTGTGCATTCCGGCGATTCGGCATGTTCGTTGCCGCCGTTCAGCTTGTCGGCGGAGATGCAGGACGAATTGCGCCGCCAGACCGTGGCGATGGCCAAGGCGCTCAACGTGGTCGGGTTGATGAACGTGCAGTTTGCGATCCAGAACAGCGGGATGGGGGGCGGCATCGTGTACGTGCTGGAAGTGAACCCGCGCGCTTCGCGCACCGTGCCTTTCGTGTCCAAGGCGACCGGTATGCCGCTGGCAAAAATTGCGGCGCGCTGCATGGCGGGGCAAACGCTGGCGCAGCAGGGTGTCACCAAGGAAGTGATACCGCCGTATTACTCGGTGAAGGAGGCGGTGTTTCCGTTCATCAAATTCCCCGGCGTGGACACGATACTCGGGCCGGAAATGAAATCCACCGGCGAAGTGATGGGGGTGGGCGAAACGTTTGCCGAGGCGTTTGTGAAGTCGCAATTGGCCGCCAGCGTCAAATTGCCCAAGGATGGCAAGGTGTTCATCAGCGTGCGTGAGGCGGATAAATCCGGTGTGGTCGAAATCGCCCGCTCCCTGGCGCAACTCGGTTTTACCCTGTTGGCGACGCGCGGTACGGCATCCGTGATCAGCGCGGTGGGTGTCGCCGTAACCGTGGTGAACAAGGTCGCGGAAGGCCGTCCGCATATCGTGGATATGATCAAGAACGGCGAAGTCAGCCTGATCGTCAACACCGTGGATAGCAAGCCGAGCGCGATGCGTGATTCCTATTCCATACGCCATGCCGCGTTGCAGGGCCGCGTCACTTATTACACCACGCTGGCCGGCGCGCGCGCCGCCTGTCTGGGCATGCAGCACATCACCGGTTTGCAGGTGTATGACTTGCAAACGCAACATCAACGATTGGCCTGAAGGAAGTCTACCAGCATGAGCAAAATCCCATTGACTTTGATAGGCGCAGACCTGTTGCGCCAGGAACTGCATAACCTCAAGACGGTAGAGCGCCCGGGGGTAATCAGCGCCATCTCCGAAGCGCGCGCGCAGGGCGACTTATCCGAGAATGCCGAGTATGAAGCGGCCAAAGA
The DNA here is from genome assembly GCA_004298605.1 of Gallionella sp. Lineage (GTDB taxonomy): Bacteria > Pseudomonadota > Gammaproteobacteria > Burkholderiales > Gallionellaceae > Gallionella. Next base: position 3,813 of record SCPW01000259.1, on the reverse strand, counting down.
GCGGCAGTCGTTCGTCGAAGGGCGCATCGTCGAACTGGAAAGCAAGCTGGGCAGTGCTCAGATCATTAACCCCAAGACGCTCATCGCCGATGGGCGTTGCGTGTTCGGTTCAACCGTGGTGCTGGAAGATGTGAACAACGGCGATGTCGTGACTTATCAGATCGTCGGCGACGATGAAGCGGATATCCGGCATCGCAAGATTTCCATCAGCTCGCCCATCGCGCGCGCGCTGATCGGCAAATACAGCGGCGACATCGCCGAAGTGCAGGCGCCGGGCGGGGTGCGGGAATACGAAGTGGTGGATGTCCAGTACATCTGACGTTTAATCCCGTTTTTCCTGTCGTAGGGGCGTGATTCATCACGCCCTTACCGGGTTTACCTTTGAAATAGAATCGGAATTAAGCGGCAGGTAGAGCCAATACGGCGTGCATCTTGCTCAACGCCTTCTGTTCGATTTGGCGGATGCGTTCGGCCGATACGTTGAATTCGTCCGCCAGTTCGTGCAACGTTGCGGTGTCCCCCTCGCGCAACCAGCGCGCTTCAACGATGCGGCGGCTGCGCTCGTCCAGGCCGGACAACGCATTCGCCAGACCGGACGATTGCAGGTGCTCGCGTTCCGCCGATTCCAGTATGCGCGAAGGCTCATGCTCTTCGCTGCCGGCCAGATAGTGGATCGGCGCATAGCTCTCGTCGTCATCGCTGCCGCCCGGTTCAAGCGTGATCTCATGCCCGGCGAAGCGCGCTTCCATCTCCGCGACATCGTGTTCGCTGACGTTGAGCTGCTGCGCGATTTCGCTGATTTGCTGCGGTTTGAGCGGCTCCAGGCCCTGCTTCATGCTGCGCAGGTTAAAGAACAGCTTGCGTTGCGATTTGGTGGTGGCGATTTTCACCAGCCGCCAATTGCGCACCACGAACTCGTGAATTTCGGCGCGTATCCAGTGCAGCGCGAACGACACCAGGCGCACCCCGCGATCAGGGTCGTAGCGTTTCACCGCCTTCATCAGCCCGATATTGCCTTCCTGGATCAGATCGGCCTGCGGCAGCCCATAACCGGCATAACCGCGGGCCACGCTGACCACGACGCGCAGGTGGGAAAGCACCAGCTCACGCGCGGCATCCAGATCATTTTCAGTTTTGAAGCGCGTTGCCAAGGCAAACTCCTCCTCCTGCGACAGGATGGGGAAGCGGTTCACCGATTGGATATAACTTTCCAAGCTGCCAACGGCAGACGGTACAGGCAAGCTCATTGCGATATTCATTTTGTTTTTCCCCTCTAGTTTTTGAATTCTAGCACTCGTGGCATGAGAGTGCCAGAAAGGGGAATGGTTCGAAGAAAAACAGTTTGAAATCAGGAAGCGCGCGAAGCTGCTCCAGCATGGCCGGATACGCCGGTATCATCCCGGGGCAAAGAATAGGCTTCCAGAATTACGATGCCGGAATTTTTTACATATGCGAGTTTCTTTATTCATGATGTTTATTAAATTCAATATGTTGAATTTTTGGCATAATTATTGCTTATGACATGATGCTTGTTTATATAAAACTTGCTTACGTTAACCCAAAAAATCTGGCTTTTCCCATTTTTACCCAGGAGATGAATAGAATGAAAACATTGCGTTTTGCAGCATTCGCGGGTTTGCTGCTCGCAGCAACCCAGGCACCAGCAGCGGTACTCACGGAAGACTTTGAAGCCCCATTCCCTGCATGGGAATCCGGGTGGCTCGGAACGAACTCAAACCTTCAGAATTTTTATGGGATAGGCGGCGGGCGCGGTAACAACCCCGATGGATTATGGTTAGACGATGGGGACGGGGTGTTTGGCTCGGATACGTCAGAGATCGTATTCAACCCGGTATTCGGGGCTACATTGACCGGCTTGGCTCTTGATGTCGCCGGCTATGTTGGTATACGCCTCCAAATTTTCGATATGTCGAATTCCATCTTGCTCGACCAGATTGTAGCGCTGACTGGGGGCGCATTTACAGACCCCGGCACCTACTCCAGCTACTCTGTCAATTCGGCAAATGGTATTTCCAGGTTCGCATTTGTTCCTATTGCCGGCTCCCAGGTTGAGGGAAACACGAGCATCGACAACGTAGTTGTTTCCACAGGTGGCCAGCAGGTGCCCGAACCTGCCACGCTTGCTCTTCTGGGGCTTGGCTTTGCCGGCATGTTCCTCTCGAAGCGTCGCAGTAAAGCCTGACAATCGCACCAACACCGACAAACGACAAGCGGGGCTACAGCCCCGCTTGTCGTTTGCGGCTTATGCTGGCGATAATCGTGCGCTACGGCGCCGTTGAGAATGCTTCGTTGAATGCCTGTATGAAGCGTGGCAGCTCATCTTCCGGAAGGTGGTTGATTCCCGCTGCGCCTTTTCTTCCGCCTCCCGTCGCGAAGCGGGAGCACAGCAGGTCGGCGCCGTTATTGGTGGTCAGCGGCGCGCGCACGCTCACCAGGAAAGTGCCGTCATTGCGCTGTGTCAGTACGGCGTGCGCGCGGCCCGGGTTGGCCCTTGCGAGCATATTGCCGAAGGTTCCGCTCACGCGCCGGCTCCACGGTTTGGAAGGCAGGATGTAAGCGGCGCCGGACGGGGTTTCGTATTCCGGAGCGATAGCGCGGGCGAGCGCCATATCCTGGGTTTGGCCGTGCTTCAATATTTCAAGGACGCCGTCATCGCGAACAAAGATGAAGGGGTTTTCGTGGCGGTGCATGATACGGTACAGCTCTGCCGGGTTGAAATACAGGTCATCCACGGTCTCCCCATAGCTGTTGTAGTTAATGCATTCGCCCAGTTCGCGCAATGTGGTGAGCTGCTGGGGGTTGAGGCCGAGCGGTTCGGCAGCTTTATAGGCGGCCTCCCGGAGATTGTCGCCGAACGCGCCGATGACCGCCCAGATCAGGTGCTTGCCGGACAGGTAGCGGTTTACCAGCAGGCTGGTGCATATATCCGGGCTGGTATCGATCATTGCCGTCAAATTGGGGTGATCGGGAATATCTTCCGAGACATGGTGGTCGAAATAACGAACTTTCACACCTTCGTCGAGCATCGTAAGCAATGCGTCCCGGTTCTGGCTCAAGGCCAGATCGAGCACCGTCACCTCGTCGCCGGGGTTGGCCGCCACGTGCTTGAGCAGATTGATCTCGCGCTTTACGCCGGTAACAAGGTTGTTGGTTGCGGGAAAAGCGAGCCGCAGTTGGTGCAGCGCACAAATGCCGTCGGCATCGCCGTTGAAAACGTCATGGTTCATCGTGTTTATCCTCGGGAATCTAATATTTTTTGAATTGTAGCCGATTCATTCCGGGCCTGGCAGGCAGCGGAACACGTCAGCTTTGACGGCGCACCAGCAACGCCGCAACCTGGCCTTTCGGCTTGCCGGCAGGCCGGTCTGGCGGGCTGAAAGCGGCAGTGCTGCCACTGGGTTCATAAGGCTTGTCGAACCATGGATCGTGGCCGGGTTTTTTCGGTGCGGCAGGATGAGGTGTGCGGCTGCGTTCGTGATGCTCGCCGCGTGGCGCCCTTTCCGTTCTGGCGGCTTGCTGGGGCACAATCGCATTTTCCCGTTGAATCTTGCGCTTGATCAGTTTCTCGATTTCATCCAGGTATTTTTCCTCTTCCGGCGATACCAGCGAAATGGCTGTGCCGGAAGCGCCGGCACGACCGGTGCGGCCAATGCGGTGGACGTAATCTTCCGGGGCGCCCGGTATTTCGTAGTTGATGACCATGGGCAACTGGTCGATATCCAGGCCGCGGGCGGCCACATCGGTCCCGATCAGGACGGTCACTTTGCCTTGCTTGAAAGCATCCAGCGCCTG
>SCPW01000030.1 GCA_004298605.1 Gallionella sp. | reverse complement strand
CCGCATGGCCATTCCCTGCAAGCGACCGGCAACGCGGCAGCGCGCCCGCCAGCGCGGCCAGAATGTTCAAGTTATTATTTATCGGCTCCTTAGCCATACAGTTTCAGCCAGACGACGATGCGCCGAATGTACTCTCAATACCCGCTGTAACGCAACAAAGCCGCCGCCCACCGGCGCCACTAACGAGCTTTGAGGAATTACCGCAAACCATGATGACGGACTGGCCAGCCATTTCAGATGCGATCGCTTCGGCGACCGGACAGCCATTCCGGCTTGCCGGGCATATCCGGATCGGCGGCGGCTGCATCAACGAAGCATTCCGCCTGGAAGGCGCCGGCGGCCAGCATTATTTTCTCAAGCTGAACGATGCGCGACACCTGCCGATGTTCGCAGCCGAAGCGGCGGGGCTGGGCGAGATCGGCGCGACGCGGGTCATCCGCGTGCCGCGCCCCATCGCGCACGGCATCGCCGGCGCCTATTCCTTTCTGGTGCTGGAATATCTCGACATGGGCGTGCGCGGCAATGCTGCCCTGCTCGGCGAACACCTTGCCGCGCTGCACCGTTGCGCCCCGCAAACCCGACCGCGCTTCGGTTTCGCGCAGGGCAATTTCATCGGCACGACACCGCAGCCGAACGGCTGGTCCGACGGCTGGATCGCGTTCTGGCGCGAGCGGCGCCTGTGCTTCCAATTGCGCCTCGCGGCGGAGAACGGTTACGGCGGCAGGCTGCAAACCCTGGGCGGGGAATTGGCCGATGCGCTGCCCGGTTTTTTCGCGGGCTACACGCCACAACCCGCGCTGCTGCACGGCGACTTGTGGAGCGGCAACCATGCCTATCTGCCGGACGGAACCCCAGCCATCTTTGACCCCGCGCCCTATTACGGCGACCGCGAATGCGATCTGGCGATGACTGAACTGTTTGGCGGATACGACGCAAATTTCTACGCCGCCTATCGCGCCGCCTATCCGCCGGACGCGGGCTATGCCACCCGCCGCGACCTGTACAACTTGTACCCTATCCTCAACCACGCCAACCTGTTCGGCGGCAACTATGCGCAGCGGGCGGAGCGTATGATGCAGCGTCTGCTGGCGGTGGTTGGCAGGTAGCTGACAGGAAAAGCAATCGGGCTGAAATCAAGCTGGTGCGGGCAGCGGTAATAAAATATTAAGGATTTCCACCTCTCTAAGCCGGGTGAGCCGGAGCCAAATGCAGGTCGGGCTCTGCCCGACCTGCAAATTATGAAACGCCATTTCGCCTTGGGCGCATTCTTTTTTTTCTGTTTCGCGTTCCCGTCGCGGGGCGGGGAATTCGACGCGCCGCGCCGCAAGATGGTGGCGGAGGTGCAGCGGGATGCCGCCGGCGCGGCTTCATCCACGGGCAGCCCCGCTCTCGGTCCCGGCGTTGTCGCGGCGCTGGGCAAAGTGGAGCGCCACCGTTTCGTGCCTGCCGGGATGGCCGCGTTTGCCTATTACAACCGCCCTCTTCCGATCGGCCACGGGCAGACCATTTCGCAGCCATTTATCGTCGCACTGATGACCGATCTGATGAAAGTCAAGGCTGGCGACAAGGTGCTCGAAATCGGCACCGGCTCGGGCTATCAGGCGGCAATTCTGGCCGAAATAGCCGGACAGGTTTACAGCATCGAAATCATCGAGCCGTTGGGCAAGCAGGCGGGCTATCTGCTGAAATCGCTCGGTTATAGCAACGTGGAAACGAGGGTGGGCGACGGCTATTACGGCTGGCCGGAAGCAGCGCCGTTCGACGCGATCATGGTGACGGCCGCGGCAAGCCATGTGCCTCCCCCGCTGATTAAGCAGTTGAAACCGGGCGGCCACATGGTGATCCCGCTCGGCTCGCAATTCATGGTCCAGTATTTGATGCTGGTGGAAAAACAGCAGGATGGCTCGGTGACTAACCGCCAGATTTTGCCGGTGCGTTTCGTTCCGCTTACCGGCGGGCACTGATCGTGCCGCGCCCGCCGTATATTGCGATAGGCCTGCTCTCCGCCTGCGTGCTGGCCTATGAAGTGCTGCTGACGCGCCTGTTCGGCATCATATTGTGGCATCACTTCGCCTATATGATTATCAGCGCGGCGATGCTGGGCTACGGCGCGAGCGGTGCGGCGCTGGCCCTGCTGAAGGAGAAAATCACCCCGCATTTCGGCGCGGTGTACGTCATCGCTGCCGCGGCGTTGGCCGCCCTGATGCCCACCGCGTTCCTGCTGGCGCAGCAAGTCTCCTTTAACCCGCTCGAACTGTTGTGGGATAACGCCCAGCCAGCCAGACTGCTCGCCGTTTATCTGCTGATGATGTTGCCGTTTTTTTGTGGCGGGCTGGGCATCGGCCTCGTCTTTGCGCACTTCGGCAAACAGGCATCGCGCATCTACGCCTGCGATATTCTCGGCGCGGGGGCGGGCAGCCTCGGGGTCATCGGCATACTGTTCTTCATGCCGCCCAACCGGGTGCTGAGCGCCCTCACGGCATTGGCGTTGCTGGCTGCCGCCATCGCTGTCGTCGAACTGAAGCTGCGGCCGAAATGGCTGATGGAATTTTTTGTCGGGCTGGCCGCGCTGGCGGTGGTGGTGCTGCCCGATATGCCGGTGCATCCCTCCGCCTACAAGGATTTGAGCCAGACCCTGAACATCGCCGGGGCGCGCGTGATCGAGGAACGCACCGGCCCCTTGGGGCAGGTTACGGTGGTGGAAAACACCCGCGTCCCGTTGCGCGATGCGCCGGGAATGAGCCTCAACGCCACGCTGGAGCCGCCGCCGCAGTTGGGCGTGTTCGTGGACGGCAGCGGCCCGTCGGCGCTGGTCAGATTTGATGGCCAACTCGCGCCGCTGGCCTATCTCGGCCAGCTCACTTCGGCGCTGCCCTACCATGTGCTGTCCGCCCAAGAAAATAAGCGCCCGCGCGTGCTGGTGCTGGGCGCCGGAGCGGGCAGCGATGTGTTGCAGGCACTCTACCACGGCAGCGCCACAGTCGATGCGGTCGAGCTGGACCGCAACGTCACCGATCTGGTGCGGCAACGTTTTCGCGACTACGCGGGCAATCTCTACGGACAGCCCGGCGTGCGGGTGTATGAAGCCGAGGCGCGCGGCTTCGTCAACGCCAGCGATAAACATTACGACCTGATCCAAGTGGCGCTGCTGGATTCGTTCGGCGCCGCCTCGGCGGGGCTATACGGCCTGAGCGAAAATTATCTGTACACGGTGGAGGCGCTCCAGGCCTATCTCGACCGTCTCACGCCGGGCGGTGTGCTGGCCATCACCCGCTGGCTCACGCTGCCGCCGCGCGATACGTTGAAACTGTTTGCCACGGCGGTGGCGGTGCTGGAGCGGAGCGGCGTGCCCAACGGGCATGCCAATGATGCCGCCTCTGATAATGGAACACGCCATGCCCGTTTCCCTCTCCCCAACCCTCTCCCGCAAGCGGGCGAGGGGGCAAACGAATCGCTACGCGAGTTTCACGTTAACCCTGCAAGCCAGTGTCGGCGACCAGTCCGCCGCGCTGATCGCCAGCGTCAGCGAAGATCGCGCGGAAGCCCTGGTCAATCTCGGTACGGGCTGTTTTGTC
>SCPW01000258.1 GCA_004298605.1 Gallionella sp. | reverse complement strand
GTCCAACAATATGTTGTCGGGCAGCAAAATTTTGCTGATCAGGTTCATTGGGGTAACGGGTGCGAAAAAAATGGGCGGCATTGCTGCCGCCCGTTGTTGGTTATTCTACCGCGACGGTTTTGCTGGAATCGTCATGGCGGCGCGCCGATAATTTTTCCTTGTGTTTCATCACCTGGCGGTCCAGTTTGTCCACCAGCGTGTCGATCGCGGCGTACAGGTTTTCATCCTCGCACTCCACGAACACGTTTTTGCCGCTGATATGCACGGTGGCTTCGGCTTTTTGCCTGAGTTTTTCCACCGAGAGGATGATGTTGACGTCAATCACGCTGTCAAAATGGCGTTTGATCTTGCCGAACTTGCCGGTCGCATAGTCGCGGATGGCGGGGGTGATTTCCAAGTGGTGTCCGGTTAGATGGAGGTTCATGGTGTGCTCCTTTGTTTAGAGTGATTTACGGAGGTTTACCGGGAGAATATGCAATGCTTCCCGGTACTTTGCTATGGTACGCCGGGCGACGACAATGCCCTGCTGTGCCAATATTTCTGACATGCGGCTGTCGGTAAGCGGTTTGCGTGTGTCTTCCGCGCTGACCAGTTGTTTGATCAGCTCGCGTATTGCCGTGGAAGAGCAAGTGCCGCCGCTTTCCGTGGCCAGACCGCTGCCAAAGAAATGCTTGAATTCATATATGCCGCGCGGGGTCAGCATGAATTTTTGCGTGGTGCTGCGCGATATCGTGGATTCGTGCATCTCCAGCACTTCGGCGATTTCGCGCAGCACCAGCGGGCGCATGCCGATTTCGCCATGCTCCAGAAAATTGCCCTGGCGATCGACGATGGCCTGCGCGACGCGCTGGATGGTTTCAAAACGCTGCTGTAAATTCTTGATGAGCCATTTCGCTTCCTGCAATTGCGTGGAGAGCTGCGAGGAATTGTTGTCGCCGCGCTGTTGCAGGATGTTGGCGTAAATCTGGTTCACGCGCAGCTTGGGCATCGCTTCCGCGTTCAGCCGCGCGCGCCACTTGCCGTTGTGCTTTTCGATGACCACATCCGGTATCACATAATCCGCGACCGTTTGGTCAAATTCGGCGCCGGGTTTCGGGTTCAGCCCGGCAATCAGGTGTTGCGCGGCGCGCAGCTCATCGTCCGAACAGCGCAGCAATTTTTTGATTTTTGCAAAGTCGTGTGCGGCGACCAGTTCGAGGTGGTGGGTCACCAGGCAGATCGCCAGGTCGCGTTGCGGCGCATCTTCCGGCAAGGCTTTGAGTTGCAGCGCCAGGCATTCGCCGAGATTGCGCGCGCCGAGGCCGGGCTGATCGAGGTGTTGCAGTTGCACCAGCGCGGTTTCCAGGTCGTCCAGCGTGATGCCGAGCTCTCCGGGCAGCATCCCGGCCAGTTCGCCCAGATCCTGCGCCAGGTAACCGTTGCCGTCCAGCGCGTCAATCAGCAGGCCGACGACCCTGCGGTCATTGTCATCCAGCGTGCTGACAGCCAGCGCATCATGCAGGTGCTCGCGCAGGCTGGCCTGTTCGGCGGCTTGCTCCGGGTAGGTTTCGTCCTCGTCGTCCGGGTTGTGCGGCAGCCCGCCGCCGATGTTCCAGTCTGTGGCCTCGCCGCCAAAATTGTCCGCACCACGGTCATCGGCATGATCCCGGACGGTCTCGTCACCGGTCGCGACGGCGCTGCTGCGCGGCTCGGCATGAAAGGCACCCGCCGATTCTTCTGCCAGTTCCAGCATCGGGTTTTCGCTGAGCATGAGCGCGACTTCCTGCTGCATGTCCTGCGTGGAGAGTTGCAGCAAACGGATAGCCTGCTGCAACTGCGGGGTGAGCGTCAGTTGCTGGGAGAGGCGAAGTTGGAGAGAGGGCTTCATTACTTAGTGTCGTGTCCCGGGGAGCCTCCGCGTCATAGCTTGAAGTGTTCGCCCAGATATACTTTTCTTACGCTTTCATTATAAATGATTTCATCCGGCTTGCCTTCGGCCATTACCGAACCGGCGTTGATGATGTAGGCGCGGTCGCAGATGCCCAACGTCTCGCGCACATTGTGGTCGGTAATCAGTACGCCGATGCCGCGTTCCTTGAGGAAGCGGATGATTTTCTGGATATCCAGCACGGCGATGGGATCCACGCCGGCGAACGGTTCATCCAGCAGGATGAAGCTCGGGGCGGTCGCCAGCGCGCGCGCGATTTCGACGCGCCGCCGTTCGCCGCCCGACAGGCTGATGGCGGAATTGTTGCGGATGTGCGTGATGTGCAGGTCTTCCAGCAATTCTTCCAGGCGGTTCCGCATGTCGTCGTCGGAAAGGCCTTGCAGTTCCAGTATCGCCTGGATGTTCTGCGCTACCGTCAGGCGGCGGAAGATCGACGCTTCCTGCGGCAGGTAGCCCAGCCCCAGGCGCGCGCGGCGGTGTATCGGCAAGTGGGTGATGTTTTTGCCGTCGATGAAAATTTCCCCGCCGTCGGCGGCGATCAGCCCCACGATCATGTAGAACGAGGTGGTTTTGCCGGCGCCGTTCGGGCCGAGCAGGCCGACCACCTCGCCGCTCTTCAGCGAGAGCGAGGCGTCATGCACCACGGTATGCAGGCCATACCTTTTTTTCAGGCCAACTGCGCGCAGCTCGCTCATGGTTTATTGCGCGGGGGCGAGGGTGCCGCTCGGCGTGATGCGCAGCGCGTCCGGTGCGGGTTGGCGCGCCTCGCCCGGTTTGGGTTTGGGTTGCAGCACGGCGCGCACCCGTTTCGGCGGCGCACCCGGGCTTGCGCCGCTGCTGTCCACCTGGAAGATTTCGGTTTTTGCGCTGTAAGTGATGTGCTCGCCGCGCACCTCGTCCAGGTCGCGCTTGACGCGCGCCTGCACGTAGAAATCCACCGTTTCGGCGCGCGTGTCGTATTCGATGCGTTCGCCATAACCTTCGACATACTCGTCCATGCCTTCGCGTTTTTGCCGGAAGCTGGCGGTATTTCCATAAGCTGTGCCGTGCTTGAAGCCTTCCTTGTCCTGCACCACGACGATCTTGTCGCCGCGTATCAGCATCGTGCCCTGGGTCAATTGCACATTGCCGATAAAGGTGCTGATCTGCCGCGCATCGTCTATCAGCACCTGGTCGGATTCCAGGTGTACCGGTTTGTCGCGGTCGGCGCGCTCGGCGAGGCAGGGCGGCGCGCAGAGCGATAACAGCAAGAGCGGCAACAGTTTATTTTTTGGAGGGCACATGTTCGCTTCTGACTTGGGAAAGCAGTTCCAGGGTGCGCGCCTTGTTGTCCATTTTCAGGCCGACAGCATGCACGGTGTTGCGCGCATCGGCGATGGTGACGGCGCGGTCGGTATCCGCCATATCCCGGTCCGGGATGATATGCAGATACTCGGTTTGCAGCGTCAGCTCGTCCTGCCCGGCGCTCGCTTCGCGCAGCACTTCGACATCGCCGTGCAGGAACACCTCATCGCCTTTGCTGGAAACGGCGCCGCGTTTGGCGACAATGTGTATTGCCGGTCGGTCGGCGGACAGCGTGGTCAGGCGCGGCACTTCCAGCGTGGTGCTGTCGTCATCCGGGTAATGCAGCATTTTTTTCGCGGACATGATGAAGCGGGGTGCGCCCTCCACGTTCAGTTTGACCGCGGAAAAACTTTCCATGATGGCATCGGGGTCGTGGCGTTTGCTGCCGTCCGGCCTGGCGGATTCCGGCTTCACCTGCTGGTTCAGCCAATAGGTGGCGCCCAGCAGGCCAAGTATCGGCAGCAGCGGCAGCCAGTGGCGGGCGCGGGAGGCGAAGGTCATCGCAAATACGGCGCCACCTATTG
>SCPW01000257.1 GCA_004298605.1 Gallionella sp. | reverse complement strand
GGTTGCGCTTATCTGGCAGGCGAGCGAAATGATGTGGCGGAATTGATGCGGGCCATGGATATTTTCGTGCTGCCCTCGCTCGGCGAAGGAATTTCCAATACCATTCTCGAAGCCATGGCAACCGGCTTGCCGGTCGTGGCAACCCGGGTGGGCGGCAACCCGGAGCTGGTTCAAGAAAATGTGACGGGGCGCCTGGTGCCAGCCGATACGCCACAGGCAATGGCGCAAGCCTTGTCCGATTATGTGGGCGATGCCGGTTTGAGGAACAGCCACGGCAGCGCGGGGCGCGCCGTGATCGAGCGCCGCTTCAGCCTGCCGGCAATGGTGGATGCATATATGCAAACTTACGATACGGTTTTGCGATGAACAGGAAATTGCTGCCAGGCGCCGGCCTGATCCGGCGGGACATACGGAAATAAAATCATGTGCGGAATTGCCGGTATCTTCGATATTCGAGGGAAATGTGAGATCGGCCAGGAAAACCTGGCGCGCATGAATCAGGCGCAGTTTCATCGCGGGCCGGATGAAGGCGGGCTGCACACCGAACCCGGCGTGGGCTTTGGGCATCGGCGCCTGTCCATCATCGACCTCTCCTCCGGACACCAGCCCTTGTTCAACGAGGACGGCAGCGTCGTCGTGGTATTCAATGGCGAAATCTACAACTTCGTCGACCTGATCCCAGAATTGCAGGCGCTCGGCCACATCTTCCGCACGCGCTGCGACACCGAGGTCATCGTTCACGCCTGGGAGCAATGGGGCGAGGCTTGCGTCGAACGTTTTCGCGGCATGTTCGCGTTTGCCTTGTGGGACCGCAACCGGGAAACGCTGTTTCTGGCGCGCGACCGCATGGGCGTGAAGCCGCTGTACTATGGCTTCGCGCGGGACGGTATGCTGATTTTCGGCTCCGAGCTCAAAGCGTTGACCGCCTATCCCTCCTGCGGGCGCGAGATTGACCCGTGCGCCATCGAGGAATATTTTGCCTATGGCTATGTCGCCGAACCGCGCACAATTTATGAGGATTCCTACAAGCTGCCCCCCGGCCACACCCTCACCCTGAAGCGCGGCCAGCCCCTGCCGCAGCCGCGCGAATATTGGGACGTCCCGTTCAAACCCGTTGCCGTTGTCTCGGAACAGGAAGCGCGGGAAGAGCTGCTGCGCCTGCTGCGCGAATCCATCAAAATCCGCCTGGTATCCGAAGTGCCGCTGGGCGCATTTCTGTCCGGCGGCGTGGATTCGAGCGCGGTGGTGGCGATGATGGCGGGCTTGTCTGACGGGCCGGTGAACACCTGCTCGATTTCCTTCGGTGACCCGGCATTCAACGAATCGGAATACGCCGCGCAAATTGCCTCCAGATATAAAACCAACCACCACGTCGGGCAAGTCGACCCGGACGATTTCGATCTCATCGACAAGCTGGCGGCGATTTATGACGAACCCTATGCTGACAGTTCGGCGATCCCGACTTACCGCGTGTGCGAGCTGGCGCGCAAGAGCGTCACGGTAGCCTTGTCCGGCGATGGCGGCGACGAAAATTTCGCCGGTTACCGGCGTTATCGCTGGCACATGAACGAGGAACGCATGCGCGGCCTGCTGCCGGCGCCATTGCGTCGGCCTTTATTTGGAATGCTGGGGCGCGTTTATCCGAAAGCGGATTGGGCGCCGAAAATTTTCCGCGCCAAGGCCACGCTCGAAGGCATGGCGCGCGATTCGGTGGAAGGTTATTTCCACATCATCGCCCTGATGAACAATGAAATGCGCGAGCGCCTGTTCAGCGACAAATTCAAGCGCGCGCTGCAAGGCTATCGCGCGATAGAAGTTTTGCAGCGTCATGATGCCAAATCCGGCGCCGGACCCGGCAAAAGAGACCCGCTCGCGCGGGTACAGTATCTCGACATCAAAACCTATCTGGCGGGCGACATTCTCACCAAGGTCGACCGCGCCAGCATGGCGCACGGGCTCGAAGTGCGCGAACCGTTACTCGACCACAAGCTGGTAGAATGGGCTTCCGGCCTGCCTGCTGCCTGCAAGCAACATGGCGGCGAAGGGAAATATATTTTCAAGAAGGCGATGGAGCCTTATCTGCCCAACGACATTCTCTACCGCAAGAAAATGGGCTTCGCCGTGCCGTTGGCCGGTTGGTTCCGCGGCCCGTTGAAGGAAAAAGTGCGGAGCGCCGTCCTGGGTCCGGTGCTGGCCCAGACCGGCTATTTCAACGCCGATTACCTGCACGAACTGGTCGATCGGCATCAATCCGGCTCGCGCGATTACAGCACGGCATTGTGGGCGCTGCTGATGTTCGAATCGTTTTTGCGCAACCGACAGGCAAACTGAAATGGGTTACCGCATTCTCCACATCCTCGACCACTCCATCCCGCTGCACAGCGGCTACACTTTCCGCACCGCCGCGATTCTGCGCGAGCAGCGCGCGCGCGGCTGGGAAACTTACCATCTCACCAGCGAAAAACAGGTCGATTGCAACGTGCCGGAAGAAGACGTGGACGGCCTGCACTTTTACCGCACGCCCGGCCACACCGGCGCGCTGAGCCGCTTGCCCGCGCTGAGCCCGGTGGCGGTGATGCAAAGCCTCGCGCACCGGTTGCGCGAAGTGATCGCCATCGTGAAGCCCGATATCCTGCATGCGCATTCGCCGGTGCTGACCGCTTTGCCCACGCTGCGCGCGGGGCGTGATTTTGGGATTCCGGTGGTGTACGAGGTGCGCGCATTCTGGGAAGACGCGGCGGCAGACCAGATCGGAAGAGC
>SCPW01000256.1 GCA_004298605.1 Gallionella sp. | reverse complement strand
TCCTCGGCGCGCCGCGCCGTGTCAATGATGACATTTATTTTGCGACAACAGCCGCCATGGCAAACACGGGGCGCGGCGCGCCCAAACTGCATTCCCACGCGGCGCGTGGGAACGAGAAAAACACAGCGCTATGCAAGTTCCCAAAGAACCAAAACCTACCCTTGTGAGAAGGGGGGCTTACACGTGTAGGTTTTTTTACTGTTACGTCGTGTATACCACTCGTTCCGCCAGGGATTGACGGAAAGCCGCCGACGGTAGCCGGAATAATTAAGGCTTCTTGAATCCAGGGCCATGGATGGCAGCCTGCGAACCGCTTTGTCGCTGACTTGAGGCGCAGCAGCAAACCGAAGCCTCCACGTCCCTGCGACTGGGTTCCGCCAATCCCTGGCGGAACGATGGTCTTCCTTTGCTTTACCGACCCGATGCGTAGGCCTAGGCTGACGCTTTGTAGTCCTAGAACTACAAGGTGTACACTTGCGCGAATTTTTCGTTCCCATGCGCAGGGTTCGGCGCTATACGGTCAGAGGTCAGGGGCTAGTTCTGCTTTGTCGGATTATTGCCCTGGCGGAACGACGTTGTTGGTGGAATCTGACAAAGTAGCCCCCCCCCTGACCACTGACCACTAACCACTCCCCCTGTCGATGGTTTTATCCACCCCATGCCGTTGCCGCTGCTTTGGCGCCATCCTGCTGCTGGGCACGCTATGGCCGGCCGGTGCAGCCGGGGCCGGGTTGCTGAGTAATTTCGCGGTGCTGCGCGATAGCGCTCATACGGAAACCATCGCCACCGTCCAAGCTCACCCGGAGCGGTTTCAACCCGGCACCAATGGCTTGACCGCCGGGTATACCCATGACGTGCACTGGCTGCGTTTTACCGTGCAGCGCGCACCGGGCGAGCAAGGGGAACTCTGGCTGGAAATCCAGCCGCCGTATCTGGACGATCTGCGGCTTTATGAGCCCGGGAAATCCTGCCCTGATGGGTTTTGCGAAAAACGCGCCGGCGACACCCTGCCGTTTACGGCGCGCGAAGTGCCTTACCGTGCTTTTGTATTCCGCCTCAACGAGCAAGGTCGCCGCAACTTTTACGGCAACGCCGCCGACGAGCAACCGCACACCTATTTCCTGCGCCTGCAAACCACCAGCACCTCGACGGCGCTGCTACAGCTGTGGAGCCCCGACGAATTTCACCTTGCCGCGAGCAAGGAAGCGGGATTTCTGGGGTTTTACTACGGCGTCATGGCCGCCATGCTGCTGGCCAACCTGGTGTACTGGCTATTGCTGAGAAACCCGCTCTATCTGACTTATTGCTTCTATTTGGCCATTACGGTCGTGCAGTTTTTCGGCCTCAACGGATTCGCAGCGCAGTATCTGTTGCCCGCTTCACCGGCGCTCAGCGACCTTTGGGTAAAGATCTGCGTATTCATCAGCAGCGCTGCCGGCGGCCTGTTTTTCATGAACATGCTGTCCATAGGCAACCATGTCCGCAGCCTGCTGCGGATTTTTCAAGCTCAGATCGTCATCGCCTGCGTGTCCTTGCTGTCGATACCCTTGGGCTATTTCACCGAAGCGGCCATGCTGATCAACTCGATCAACCTGCTGCTTGCCGTGGTCAGCGCCGGCTACGCTTTCCACCTGTTTCGCAGCGGCGTGCCGGGAAGCGCGTTCCTTTTTGCATCCCTGCTGTTGTTTCTTGCCGGTTTCTTTGCATCCGCCTTGACCTCGCTGGGTCTGTTGCCGAGAACGACGTTGCTGGCCATCCATGGGATACAGATCGCCGCAGCCGGACACGTGCTGATGATGCACCTGGCCATCTCCAGCCGCATACGCTCGATGGGTCTGGCGCGCCTGCAGGCTCTCGCCCAAGCCGATACGGCGGAAAGCAAAGCCCAGCAGGAGCGGCGCTTCCGCCTGCGGCAGAATCGCTTTCTGGGCATGCTGAGCCACGAATTGAAAACACCGCTGGCGGTGATCGACAGCGCCGTGCAATCGCTGGAACAACTCGCCGATAAAAAACACCCCGAAATCCAGCGGCGGCACCAGCGCATACGCAAATCCGTGGCGCGCATCGACGCGCTGCTCGATCAGTGCCTGGCGCAAGACCGCATCGACGGCGAAGGCTTGGCTATGCACTGCCGTTCGCTGGACATAGCCCGGCTGGCGCGCGACGCAGCCGACGAAGGCAGCGATGACGATGCGCGCATCACCCTCAAAACGCCCGCATCCCTATACCTGGAAGGCGACATGCTGCTGCTGCGCATCGCTTTAACCAATCTGATCGGCAACGCCCGTAAATATTCGCCGGCCACCACGCCCATCCGGATCAGCGTGCGCCGGGAAAAACTCGACGCCGACGACGGCGTCACCATCGAGGTTGCCGATGGTGGCCCCGGCATTCCCGCTTCCGTCAGCGAAAAAATATTCGAGCCGTTCGTGCGCGGCGACCAGCAGGGCGACATTCCCGGTGCGGGACTCGGGCTTTATCTGGTGCGCCGCGTCATCGAGCTGCACCATGGCCACATCGATCTGGCGACGGGCGGAACCGGCGCCTGTTTCCGCCTCTGGCTGCCCATCAAACAAGGAGCCCCCGTATGATCCGTATCGCCCTGGTGGAAGACAATGCCGACCTGCTGGACGACCTCGCTTTCAATTTGCGGCAAAGCGGTTACCAAGTCGCGCCGCTGCCGGACGGCGTAGCGCTGGACGCCTGGCTGGCAAAAAACGAAGTCGACGTGTTGGTGCTGGACCTGGGACTGCCCGGCGAAAACGGCTGGTCCATCGCCCAGCGCATGCGGCGCGCCAGAGCCGGCATGGGCATCATCATGCTGACCGCGCACGGCGCGCTGGACCAGCGCATCAAAGGGTTGGAGCAAGGGGCGGACGCCTATCTGGTCAAGCCGGTGGACATGCGCGAACTGGCGGCGACCATCCGCACCGTCGCCCGGCGCTTGAACATTCCCGACAGCGTTGCAGCATCTCCGCCACAAATCCACTGGATACTGCACACGGCCCGGATGTCGCTGAAGCCGCCGGACGGCAACGACATTCCCCTCACGCACAGTGAATGCCGCATCCTGCAGGTCGTCGCCCAGGCCGACGGCAATCTGGTCCACCGAAAAACCCTGATAGAAGCGCTGGGCGAGGATTACCACCAATACGACGAACGCCGCCTGGAAGCGTTGATCAGCCGCCTGCGCCGCAAGCTGGCGGCGCATCACCCGCCCGGCGTGCCGGTGCGGGGCGTGAAAGGGCATGGTTATTTGTTTACCGTGGATTTGGTGGAAGGCTGAATTCCAGCGCGCTGGATGCCCAGCAAAATTTTTCATTGCTAAAGATAAACAGTCAAAGCCTGTAGAATCATTAAGTTGAACTTTCTACATCGTTCCAATGACAACAACAGAAAGCCAAATCGAACGCGGCCTAATCGCCAAAGCCTCAACCCTGCTCAAGGACAATCCAGACATCGAAAAATGCCTGTTCGTCGTTGATCGCAAGGATCTTGACCGGCAAACACGGGAAGAATTCAACAAGTTCCAGGAAGGCTGCGTCGAAGAAAACACCAATACCGAAGCGCTGGTGCGGCGCCTGCTCTCCGACGATTACGCCAATAAGGTCATTGTTACCACCATCCAGAAGCTTGGCCTCGCGCTTGATGGCAACAACAAGCGCAAATACAAAGAGCGCCTGGAATCCCTGCGCCACCAGCGCATGGTGTTCATCTTCGACGAATGCCACCGCTCGCAATTCGGCGACAACCACCGGGCCATCAAGGACTTCTTCCCCAACGCGCAACTCTTCGGTTTCACCGGCACACCGATCTTCGAGGCCAACGCCACCTACCAGCAGATCGAAGGCCAGCAAGCCTCTGCCAAAACCACCGAAGACATCTTCCAGAAACAGCTACACGCCTACACCATCACCCACGCTATCGAAGATCGCCGGCTACAACGCCGCTTACGGCAGCAACCACGACATCAACAACTTCGACCTGTATTACCAGGATGTGCAAAAGCGCATCAAGGACCAGCAATATCCAAACAAAGACCTCAAGCACGCCGAGAAGATCGACATCGTCATCGTGGTGGACATGCTGCTCACCGGCTTCGATTCCAAATACCTCAATACGCTGTACGTGGACAAGAACCTCAAGTACCACGGCCTGATTCAGGCTTTCTCGCGCACCAACCGCGTGCTTAACGACACCAAGCCCTATGGCAACGTGCTGGACTTCCGCCGGCAGCAGGATGCGGTCAACGACGCCATCGCCCTGTTTTCCGGCGAGAAAACCGACCGCGCCAAGGAAATCTGGCTGGTCGATCCCGCCCCGGCGGTCATCGGCAAGCTGGAAAAAGCCGTCGCCGTGCTCGATAAATTCATGGCATCCCAAGGCCTGCCCAGCGCCCCGGAACAAGTCGCCAACCTCAAGGGCGATGCAGCACGCAGCCAGTTCATCAACCTGTTCAAGGAAGTGCAGCGCCTCAAGACGCAGCTCGACCAATACACCGATCTGACACCGGAAAACGCCGCAAGCATCGCGCAGGTTATTCCGCCAGACCAGCTGCAAGCCTTCCGGGGCGTGTATCTGGAAACCGCCCAGCGGCTCAAGGCCCAGCAGGACAAAGGCGGCGGCGAATCCGGCACGGTGCAGCAATTGAATTTCGAGCTGGAAACGGCTGCGCTGCAAGCTTTTGTCGACGGCATCATGCAGCGCATGATTTTCGACGGGGAAAAATTGAGCGACCTGCTTGCCCCACTCGATCTGGGCTGGAAAGCCAGAACGCAAAAGGAACTGGCCTTGATGGAAGACCTGACGCCGCTGTTGCACAAACTCGCGCAGGGGCGGGAGATTTCAGGGTTGAACGCTTATGAGTGACACCACATCAAACCTACCTCAAGCCCCAACACCCGAACTGCTCGCCGACATCCGCTTGCTCTTGAACCATGCGCAGCGAAACGTCGCCCAAGCGGTCAACAGCGCAATGGTGCAAACCTATTGGCACATCGGTCGCACCATCATCGAACATGAACAAAGCGGCAATACCCGCGCCGAGTACGGAAAACAGCAACTCGCCTACCTTTCCGCCAACCTCGGCAAAGAATTTGGCAAAGGTTTTGATATCACCAATTTGCGTAATATGAGGCGCTTTTACCAAACTTTTCCAATTCGAGAGACGCTGTCTCTCGAATTAAGTTGGAGCGTGGGAACGATCAAAACAGGCGCAAGGGCGCGATATTTCGGGGTTGGGGCATATGAGCAATAAAAAGGGGTTACCGTCAAACGCAACAACTCTCAACAGCGGCAAGAATTTTGCGCAATGAACGTTAAGTTTCTTCTCGACACCAATGGAGTTTTTTTATGAACGCCATCTTGCAACAAGTTCAACAGCATGCCGCTGTATTGCCATTGGCACTCCAAGCGGAGTTGCTCAACTACACGATTTACCTGGAACAAAAAGCACATGGCAACGCAAACCAGACCGCCAAAGGACAACAACGCGAACGCTTTGCCGAAGCATTGGAGCAAGCGGCGGCATTAAACCCTTTTGGTGATATTGCCGACCCGACCGAGTGGCAGCGCGAACAACGCCAAGACCGAACCTTGCCGGGCAGAAACCATGCTGATTGACAGCAACCTCATCATTTACGCCACCCAACCGCCCCATCGCCCGTTGCGCGGTTGGCTGGTAGGTCATGCCAGCCACTATTCGGCCATTAGCCGCCTTGAAACCTTGGGCTATCAACATCTGCGCGACGCGGAAAAACAGGCCATTACCCATGTGATCGATCAACTGGAACTCCTCATGATCAGCACCGTCACGCTTGAGCTTGCCATTGCGCTACGTCAACAGCGAAAGATGTCGCTAGGCGATGCCCTGATTGCGGCAACCTGTCTTGAGCATCAACTGCCCCTGGCAACAGCGAATGAAAAGGATTTTGAGTGGATCGATGGCTTGGCGGTTTTCAACCCACTGGAAATCCTGAAACAACCATGACAGCAGTAAAAGGCGGGCCAAATTTGCCCAAGCTGCGCTTTCCTGAGTTTTGGGATGGGGGGGTGGGAGACTAAGCGGCTGGCGGATGTGTGCGAAAAGATTATGGACGGAACTCATTTCTCGCCAAAATCGAAATCTGGCTCGCACATGTATCTAACATCCCAAAATATACAAAACGGAATAATCGAGCTATCTAATATTTCCTATATTTCTGAAGAAGAACACAGGCAAATATACGATAAATGCCCAGTCAAAAAGAATGATGTGCTTCTAACGAAAGATGGTGCTAACACGGGAAACTGCGCGATCAACAATATTGGTTACGAGTTTTCACTTCTGTCGAGCGTGGCCGTTCTTCGTGGAAACAAGTTGTCGCTTAATCATATATTTCTTTATCAAACAATTCTCACGGACAACATTCAAAGAATTATTCGAGAATCCATGTCCGGTCAGGCAATAACAAGAATTACTCTTGAGAAGATTGGAAATTTTTTAATTTCCATAACATCCATTGAAGAACAACAAAAAATCGCCGACTGCCTCTCTTCCATCGACGAGCTGCTCACCTTGGAGACCCAAAAGCTAGCCACGCTCAAGTCCCATAAAAAAGGGCTGATGCAGCAGCTTTTCCCGGCAGAAGGCGAAACCGTGCCCAAGCTGCGTTTTCCCGAATTTCGCAATGCGCCGGAGTGGGAGGAAAAACAACTAGGGGAAATTTCAGACATCAAAACTGGTCCATTTGGCTCAGTGCTTCATGAAAGCGATTATGTGGAAATTGGCACACCTATTATTACTGTTGAACACCTAGGCGAGTTAGGGATCATAGGAAATAATGCCCCTAAAGTCTCCTATTCAGACAAGATAAGATTAAAAGCTTATCAACTGAAAGAAGGGGATATTATTTTTAGCCGTGTTGGTTCAGTAGATCGTTGCGCAATAACTGGAAAAACTGAGAATGGTTGGCTTTTTTCAGGTCGCATACTTCGTCTTAGAATAATAAACAGCGAAAACTTGTCTTGCTTCATAAAGCATTTACTAAAATATGAGCCTAGTAAAGTAAAAATAAGAGATAGTGCGGTTGGTCAAACAATGCCTTCTTTAAATACGGAGATACTTAAAAAAATATCTTTGTGTCTACCACTATTTCCAGAACAACAAAAAATCGCCGACTGTCTTTCTGCGGTCGATGAGCTGATCACCGCCCAAACCCAAAAACTCGACACCCTCAAAACCCATAAAAAAGGCCTGATGCAGCAGCTTTTTCCCGCTGCCGACGAGGTGATGGGATGAGCCATATCGAACTGCCGCCGACCTTGCTGGATGCGCTGCGCGGCCTGATTGTTCAGGCACGCCGGCAGGCTTTGCGCAGCGTCGATGCAATCCAGGTGCAAACCTATTGGCATATCGGCAGGCACATTGTCGAGTTCGAGCAAGGCGGGCAGGCGCGCGCCGCTTATGGAAAACGCTTGTTGCCGGACTTGGGCGCAGCGCTCACGCGGGAATTCGGCAAAGGCTTCGATGCCACGAATTTGCGGCACATGCGGGGTTTTTATCTGGCTTTTCCAAAATGCGACGCACTGCGTCGCGAATTAAGCTGGACGCACTACCGCCTGCTGCTGCGGGTCGATGCGCCACAAGCCCGCCAGTGGTACATGCAGGAGGCGGCGGAACAGAACTGGAGCACCCGCGCGCTGGAGCGGCAAATCGGCACGCTCTATTACGAGCGCTTGCTGTCCAGCCGGGACAAGGAGGGGCTGCTTGCTGAAACCGAGCAAGCATTGAAATCGCAAAACAATACGCCGCGCGATTTCGTGCGCGATCCGGTGATGCTGGAGTTTCTCGGTTTACCGGATACCGGCAGGTTATTGGAGTCTGATCTTGAGCGGGCGCTCATGGATAAGCTGCAACAGTTTTTATTGGAATTAGGCAAGGGATTTGCGTTTGTCGCCCGCCAGCAGCGCATCAGCACGGAAACGCAGGACTTTTACATCGATCTGGTGTTTTACAACTACTTGCTCAAATGCTTTGTGTTGATTGACCTGAAAACGGGGCACTTGACGCACCAGGACATCGGGCAGATGGATATGTATGTGCGCTTGTATGACGATTTGCGCCGTGGCGACAACGACAATCCGACGGTGGGGATTTTGCTTTGCGGCAGCAAAGATCATTCCGTCGTCCGTTATTCCGTTATAAATCCATGAACCGGCTGGTGCAAAGGCTGCGCGACGATCTGAACAGCCAGGATTTTGTACTGCTCTACGCCTACAACGGCACCCCCGCCGGTGCGGACACGCTCATCGGCGGCAAAGCCAACCTGCTCGACGGCCTGGGCGGTGCCGACACCCTGCTGGGCGGCGAGGGTAACGACGTCCTGCAAATCGCCGATCTGCACTTTGCCCGGCTCGACGGCGGCAAGGGCGTGGATACGCTGGAACTGACCGGTAAGGCTGCCGCGATTTTCATGCCCCCCTTTAGGAAAAAAAAAGGGGGGGGCTGAACGGTTACGTTTACGCTAACATCCAGCACAAGTTCAGCACAAATTGCTGCCTTTCCTCCCGCCGATGTCAGGCATGGTCAGACTATGTCAGGCATGGGCAGGCGTAACCCCTGGCAGGTTCTATAAAATGCAGCCGGCTTACTTGTCATCCATAAGCTTTTGCATATGCAAAAGCTGCATGATCGTCATCCGTCAGAACCATCCATATCCAGGCAGGGTCATCGTTGAAAGCGCGTCTTGTATTGATAGGAGTCATGCTCGCCCAGCAGACGGGCCTGTATGCCGAAGAAGCATCCGCCATCGCCACGGAGGCTCCCACCGTTGCATCGGCCGCGGACGGCCGCCCGCTAAACCTGGGCTATGCGGATTTTTTGCGCCGGGTGCTGGAAAAACACGGCGATACCGCCTATCAGCGTTTGGAGTGGGGCGTGGCCGCCACCAAGGTGAGGAACGCCGATGCCGACTTCGAACCCAATCTAGGCCTATCCAGCAGCTACACCTCGAACGAACGCCGCCTGCCGACCGGCGAAGAACGCTCTTTGTTCGGCGTGCAAACACCGGATTTGCGCGAAGTCAGGACCGACACCATCAACGCCAATATCGCGTTGTCGAAAAAAATCGTCACCGGCACCAAGCTTGAGCTGCTGACCTCGCTCAACCGCCTCACCGATCCTTCGCAGTACATTACCTGGCAAGGCCGTGAATACCGCTCGTTTTCCGGTCTGGTCATCACCCAGCCCCTATTAAAAGGTTTCGGCACCGACGCCAACCTGGCCGGCGTGCGCGTGGCCGAGGCGGACCGCTTGATGGCTTACCACAACTACCGCAAAAAAATCAGCGATACCCTGCGCGATGCCGCCAACGGCTACTGGGAACTGTATCTGGCCCAGCAACGCCTGGATTTGCGGCGCGATTCGCTGCGCATCGCCGACCGCACCGTCGCCGATTACCGCGAACGGGTGCGCCTGGGCAAATCCAGCCCCATCGATCTGGCCGACAGCGAAGTGGCGCAGGCCGACCGCAAATCCAGCCTGCTGGAAGCCGAACAAGACTGGGCCAGTGCAACGCAGCGGGTACGCTCGTTCCTGATGCTGTCCAGCGCCGGCGCCGAGGATCGCGTGACCGCCGCCGACCAGCTGAGCATCGGCAAGGTCGACGCCGACGTCAAAGCTTCCATCGCCAATGCGCTGCATCTGCGCCCCGATTACCAGGCGCAGCTGACCCTGGTCAGCAAGGAGAACCTGCGCATCGCTTACGCGAAAAACCAGACCTACCCGCAATTGGATTTGAAGCTGACCTACGGCTTCAACGGCCTGGACAACTCCCCCACCAACTCGTTCAACCATTTGTTCACCCAGCGCATGCCGCAGTGGAGCGCCGGTTTCGAGGTCAACATACCGTTGAGCGGCGGCATCCGCCCCAAAAGCGAGCTGGACGCGGCCAACCTGAGAAAACGCCAAGCGCTGGAATTGCTGAAAACCGCCGAAGTGGAAGTGGTGAATTCGATACAAGGCGCTTGGCCGCGCCTTGTATC